>CAZRJU010000119.1:0-4483 GCA_964600455.1 uncultured Alistipes sp.
ATTTTGAATTTTGAATTTTGAATCTTGAATTTCCACTATCTTTGCACTTCAGATAGAACACTGCACACGATGAAAAGATGGCTCCTTACTTTTGGCTTATTGGTTTTGGCGATACTCCCTCTCGCAGCGCGTGAGTGCTACTCGCTCAATGATGACTGGAACTTCTTTTTCGGGCATGAGGCTGAGGCCGATCGTGCCCGCCATATCACCCTGCCCCACACCTGGAACGAGGATGCGCTGGCGGGCTCTTTTCCCTATATGCGCTTGCAGGGGATCTATCGCCGTACGCTCTATCTGCCCAAGGAGTGGGCTGAAAAACGTCTCTTCCTGCGTTTCGGCAGCGCCTCCACGGTGGCCGATCTGACGGTGAATGGCCGGTATGCCGGCTCGCACCGTGGTGCGGGTGTGGCCTTTGTTTTTGAGATTACCGATCTGGTTCGCTTCGGGGAGCAGAATACCCTGATGGTGGAGGTGAGCAATGCTGCCCGCAACGATGTGATGCCCCTCTCGACCGATCGCAACATCTACGGTGGCCTGACACGTGGTGTGGAGCTTATCGTTACCGATCCGGTGGCCATCTCGCCCCTTCATCTGGGGTGTGAGGGGCTTCTGGTACACACCGATCGCATCTCGGAGGATGGGGTCGAGGGGGTGGCCGAACTCTATCTTACGCTCCGGCAACCCCATGCCGTGGAGATCACCCTCACGGCCCGCGATGCCGCGGGGCGCACCCTCTTTTCGCAGCGCCGTAACATCAAGAGTAACTACAACTTCGAGCGCCCCGTGCGTATCCCCTTCACCATTGAAAACGCCCCCTTGTGGAGCCCCGAGCACCCTACGCTCTGCTCCTTTACGGCCGAGATTGAGGCGGGTGAGTGGTATGATCGGGTGGAGGTTAAGACCGGACTGCGTACCCTGCAACTTATCGAGCGGGCCTTGTTGTTGAATGGTCGGCCGATCCGCCTGCAAGGCCTCTCCCTCACCTACGACCATCCGCGCGACGGGGCCCTCTATGGCCCTTGCGGTGTGGCGGAGGATCTCGCTCTGCTGCACGATGTCGGGGCAAATGCTGTGCGGTCGCCCTTCGGGCCCCACGATCCGCTGCTCTACGAGGCTTGCGACAGCGAGGGCGTACTGGCCTGGATCGACCTCCCCTTTGAGCGTTCACCCCTGTTGGCCGATATCTGCTACTATGCCTCTCCGGCCTTCGAGGAGCACGGCGTGCGCCTCTTGGAGGAGATCATCGCCCAACACATGAACCACCCTTCGGTGATCTTCTGGGGGCTCTTTGCCGACATGAAGGCGGTGGATGGCCGCCTGATCGACTACATCGGTCGCCTCAAGAGCAGCGCCACGGCTCTCGATCCTACGCGTCCCACGGTGGCCGTCAGCAATCAGGATGGCCCCATCAACTTTATCACCGAGGCGATCACCTGGCATTTGAACCTGGGTTGGGAGCGAGGCAATGCCGAAGATGTTGCGATCTGGCTCTCGCAGCTCGGTCGCCGTTGGAGCCACCTGAAATCGGCCATCTACTACGGTTTCGAGGGCTTTGTGGATCAGCAGCCCGAGCAGTATACCCAGAAGGCAGAGCCCGGCACACTGGATCTGCCCGAGCGTCGACAAAGCCGCCTCCACGAGGAGTATGTGCGGGCCCTTTCGGCCGATACGCTCCTGTGGGGTTGGTGGGTCAATGCCTTGAGTGATTATAAGAGTGCCCGTCGAGCCGATCGCATGAACGGTTCGGGATTGGTGGCTTGGAACCGCAACGAAAAGAAGGACAGCTACTACCTCTATCGGGCCGTTTGGAACCATAAAAAGCCCACGTTGCACCTGGCCGATAAGCGCCGCACGGAACGCCGTCTGGAGCCGCAACGCTTTGTCTTTTATCTCTCCGAGGGTTTTGCTCCGTTGGCGCTGCTCAATGGCGATACCCTGCAACTGGAGCGCTATGCCCCCTGCATTTATCGTACCGAGGAGGTGATGCCCCGGCGCGAGAACCGCCTGCAGATCATCGCTTCGGTGCCCGACACCCTGTTGGAGGGGCACCCCTTTGAGGAGCGCTGTTTGGAGGAGGCGTGGGCCTTTAGATGCGGCAGCGCTTTAACAGCGCCCGTGCAGCAGGCCCCTCTGCAAACAATAGGTCTACCACCGATAAATTAGGCTCAAAGGGCCAACGATCGGAGAATACCTGCACATAGGGCTCGGCCGCAAAGGTCGGGCCCGTGCGCTTTTTGGGACGCAGGTCGCAATCCGCGGCCGAGGCCTCAATGTAGTGCTCCGAGAAGAGCGGCAGACGATCCTCCATGCCGAGCAGGCGCAAAAGAACGCCCAATAGATCGCGGTTGTAGTCGACCAGATACTCCCACCGCTCCGTGTAGAAGGGGGCCAGCGCTTCCCAGTAGAAATCGAAGTAGGGGGAGCCCTTGTAGGCCGACTTCAGGGCTACGGCGTGTTGATGCTGCCACCGCTTCGAAAAGTCGATGCGCAGCCGATGAATCGGGGTGCAGGGACGGTTGGCATGCTCGAGCGGGATACTTAGAGCCATAGGGCCTGTGGGGGTGAGGATTGCGGCGCGGTTGCGCTCCGAGCGTTTGATGTAGTGCTCGTGCAGATCCACCAGGCAAGGCTCTTGCTCCAGGTGGGCCATCCACTCTAAGGGGGGCAGGTAGCTGATCGGAAGAATTGTCATGCCGCAAAGATAGGTAAAAAACGGGGAGATCGGCCCAAGGCATTGCCACAACCGAAAATTTTTCTACCTTTGTAGTCAATCAGGGGAACTCTCGGGCCGAAAACAATAACTGCGGTATGATTTTCGTTTTATCGGTAGTAACCCCCTAAAAAATGAGTGCCATGAAGCTGTTACGATACCTCCTTTGGTTGGCAATCCCGCTTTGTGCGGGTTGTGCCTCTTCGTTCTATACCTATGGCGGTGGGGATCCTTACGCCGATGATCTCTACGCGACGCAGAGCCGCGCCGAGATTGCTCAACGCCGCCAGGCCGAGGCTGAGGCTCGTCAGGCGGAAGCCGAAGCCCGCCGTGCCGAGTATGAGGCGCTGTTGGCCACGGCTGCTGCACGCGAGGCAGAGGAGCGCTACAACAACTACTCCTACCAGAGTGTCTTGGCCGACACCTATGAGAGCGCCTATGCACGCCGACTCCAGGGCTTCAATTCGCCCTCCTACCGCATGCCTTCGAGCTACTACGAGCTCCGCTACTCGCCCGCCTATACCTATGTCACGGCCTACGATCCGATGAACTACAATATCGTGGTGATGGGCGATCAGGTGTGGGTCGAGCCGAAGTATATCTCCTCGATGTTTGGTTCGTGGGGAGCCCCCTACTACTCGGTGGGCTGGTATGGCCCGGGCTACTACGATCCCTGGTTCCCCTCGTGGAGCTCTTACTCCTACCACTATGCCTGGTGGGGCTATCCGCGCTACTCGTGGTGGGATTGGTACTGCTATGGCCCGATGTGGGGCCCTGTGCCGCCCCACTACCACCCCTATCCGGGACACCATCCGGGTTATCACCCGGGGCACCATCCCGGCCCGGGCGGCCCCTCCTACTATCCGAATTACCGTCCCTGGAGGGAGAGTGGCGACTATCGAGGTACCCCGAGTGGCGTAAGACGCTCGTCGCCCACCACACCTCCCAGTGGTCGTGATGGTAACTACCGCGGCTCCTTGTCGAGCGGCTCCCGCCCTTCGGGCTCAGTGGGTCGTCGCCCCTCCAACGAGGGCAACTATCGGGGTGCCGGCAGTTCGACCCGTCGTCCCTCCGAGGGCTCGGGTAACTATGCACCCGCACGGCGCGAGGAGCGCTCGCCGGGCTCGAATTCCCAATACCGCCCCTCCGAGGGTTCGGGCAACTACCGCTCGTCGGGCTCGGTGGGCTCGTCGGGTAGTGGTGGCAGCTACCGCGGCGGCAGCTCGGGTGGCGGTGGCGGCTACCGCGGTGGTGGTGGCGGAGGTTATCGCCGATAGGCCTCGCAGCACGCCCTATCCTTTTATTGTTAACGCATTTATCCAAGACCAACCATGAGACGTATACTCTGTTTCGCAACCCTTTTGATGCTCCTGTGGGCTCCGACTTCGCCCGTAGCGGCCCAGCGCGGTTATACCTTCAGCGGCTCGGTCGTAGAGGGGGCCATGCTCTCTCCGGACCAGATGGCTCAACTCTCGCAGTATCAACTTCTCTCCACGGCTCGCACGATGGCGATGGGTGGAGCCTTCACCTCACTGGGAGGCGATATGGGGGCGGTGATGATCAACCCCGCCGGATTGGGCATGTACTCGACCAGCGAGTTTGTCATTACGCCGCTCGTTTCGGCCTCGCGCTCGGAGAACAGTGCCGCCGCCTACCGCTCCAACAGCGCTGCCCGTTTTGCACTGGCCAACCTGGGGATCAGCTACAAACTCTACGAGGGTACGGGTCGCGTGGTGAGTGTCAACATGGCTTTGGGCTACAACCGCATTGCCG
>CAZRJU010000120.1:0-4480 GCA_964600455.1 uncultured Alistipes sp.
CTGCCGGGTGACGGCTGGCTCCACACGGGCGATATGGGTACAATGGACGAGGATGGCACGATCTACATCCGCGGCCGCTCGAAGACGATGATCCTCACGAGCAACGGTCAGAACATCTACCCCGAGGAGATCGAGGATCGCCTCAACAACATGTATCTGGTGATGGAGTCGCTCATCATCGAGAGCAACAGCCATCTGCACGCCCTGGTCGTACCCGACTACGAGCAGGTTGAGAAGGAGGGTATTGACAAGCAGGAGCTGCCCAAGATCATGGAGCAGAACCTGGTGGAGCTCAACAAGCAGCTGGCTGCTTATGAGCGCGTAGCGACCATCACGCTCTACCCCACCGAGTTTGAGAAGACCCCGAAGCGCTCGATCAAGCGTTACCTCTACAACGCCATGCTGCTCGAGCAGCTCAAGTAGGCCTGCAAAAGCCCGCAATATCTTGAGACACCCGACCCGCTTTAAGGTCGGGTGTCTCTTTTATCGGGAGAGAAGATTTTGATTTTTTAGCGCGATTTACTACCTTTGTCTCGTTATGAAGATCTCACGCAAGCAACATATCGGCGAGAATCTGCTCTACTTTCTGGTCTGGTCGGCCATTATCCTGGTTCCCGTCATGGCTGCCAAGATGTTGGGCCATGAGCACGTGCAGTTGGAGAATGTGCTGATATCGTGGCGCAAAATTTCCCCCTACCTGATTCTCTTCCTGATCCACAACACCCTGTTGGCCCGCAAGTTGCTGCTCAAGCATCGCTACATTGCCTATGCCATTGCCGATCTGCTGCTCGTAACCCTGATCTTCGGCATTGTGGATATTTACGAGCAGAATCTCCTGCAGGAGCTACCCGACACGGAGACCCTGATCCAGAACCGCAAGGCCTCCTTTACGGATCTGGCCCTCCCGTGGAATATCCTTCTGGGTATCTTCATGACCTCGCTCAACTCGATGATCAAACTCCTTTATGAGGGAATGCGTCGCGAGGTGGCCATGGAGGAGCTCAAGCGCCACAACCTTCAGGCCGAGATCGACTACCTGAAGTACCAGGTGAACCCCCACTTCTTCATGAACACGCTCAACAACATCCATGCGCTGATCGACATCGACACGGAGGAGGCCAAATCCTCGCTGATCGAACTCTCGAAGATGATGCGTTATGTGCTCTATGAGTCGGGGGAGAAGAACATATCCCTTAGGCAGGATCTCCAATTCATCGAGAACTACATCCGCCTCATGCAGATTCGCTACACCGAGGAGTTGGAGATCCGCATCGAGTATCCGCACGACCAAGTCAGCAAGATATCCATTCCTCCCCTTTTGTTGATCGTCTTTGTAGAAAACGCCTTTAAGCACGGCGTGGGGAGCGAACGGGGTTACATCCATATCGAGGTCGAGGTGCTCTCCAACCGGAAAATCCGCTGCACAATTGCCAACAGCAAGCGACCCAAGGGGGAGAACCACCGCCCGGGCATCGGCCTTAGCAATGTAAGCAAACGCCTCCAACTGATCTATGGCGACAACTATACGCTCTCGATCCGCGATCTGGAGGAGGCCTATATCGTACAACTCACCATCCCTCAAAACCATGATTAAGTGTATCGCCATTGACGACGAGCCCCTGGCGCTGCGTCAGATTAAAACCTACATCGCCAAGTCACCCGAGTTGGAACTCTGCGAGGCCTTCCACTCCCCGACAGCTGCCCGCGAGTGGCTCGACGGACATGAGGTCGACCTCATCTTCCTGGATATCAACATGCCCGGGCTCAATGGGTTGGATTTGGTGCGCTCTTTGGAGCAGCGACCGCTAATCATCTTCACAACGGCCTATGCCGAGTATGCCATCGAGGGTTTCAGGCTCGATGCGGCCGACTACCTGCTCAAACCCTTCAGCCTGCAGGATTTTCAGCGTTCGGTGGCCAAGGCGGCCTCGTTGCACGAACTCATCTCTCTCGCTCGCGAGCGCAAGGATCAACCCACCGAAGAGCCCCTGGCCGAGGCGCTGCCCGAGGGTAAGGAGTATATCTCGATCAAGGCCGACTACCGTACCTCGTTGATTCGTACGGCCGAAATCCTCTATATCGAGAGCGAGGGGGAGTATGTGCGCCTGCACCTGACCGATGGATCTTCGATCATGACCCTCTTCCGCCTGAAGAATATGGAGGCCGCCCTTCCTGCCGACTCCTTCATGCGCGTACACCGCTCCTTTATTGTCAACCTGAAATTGATTACCGGCTACGCCAAAGGACGCATTTTCCTCTCCGAGAGTGAATATATCCCCATTGGCGATAACTACCGTAACGCCTTTATGGAGTATGCCGAAAAGCACTTCTAAAGAGATGAATAGGGGCTATAATTAGCCGACACCTACCAATCGAAACCTTCCCTTACCGTTCAAAAGGGAAGCGCTCCAGGAGTTGGTAGCGGCCCTCATTGAGGCTCAGACGGCAGTGCGAGATCCCGTTGGTAAGCAGCACCCAGGGGGCTTGCAACATCTGGTTGTAACAGACGGCCTGATCCATCACCTCGCGCGTAAGGACCACCGCAGGCTCCTTGCACTCCACGAGCAACAACGGACGGCACGATCCGTCAACCACCACCAGATCGGCACGCTGCGGCCGACCATTCAGGCAAACGGGGTACTCCTGTACGATGGAGATTCCGGCAAAGCCCAACCCCTCGAGCCAGGCGATCACATGGCGACGCACCCACTCCTCGGGGGTGAGTTTAAGGCGACCACGCCGAGGATCCACCACCTCCCAACCGCCCGGTGCTCGGCGCAACGTGGCACGGTCGATCGGCGGGAAATTTAATTTGGGGTAATGAGCCATCGCTTTTTCAATAAATTGCCTATCTTTGCACAAAGATAATAATAAAAAGAGATGCAACGACTTTTTCTCACGATTCTTTTTTGGGGCTATGCCCTCCTTGGCGAGGCAGTAGCACAATCCGATACCCCCGGTTTGGGCTTGGAGCCTGCCCGAGGTCTGCTTATCCCGGCCCACAAGGTCGACCTACACCCCGAGGCCCCCAACAGCTACCTGCGTGAGGTGGTTTGGGAGGGTTCCGGCGATCGCTTTACGGCCACCTGCAACATCCCCTTTGCCTGGGCCAACCGCCAGATGTTGCTCCACATCGCCGCAGCCCCGGCCCCCTATCGCCTTCTCGTCAACGGACGTGAAGCCGCCATCAGCCAAAGCGGCACGCTCCCGGCCGAGTTCAACCTCACGCGACTGCTCAACGAGGGAAGTAACCACCTGGAACTTCAACTCCTCCACGAGAGCCCCTATCTGCGGCTGGAGGATCTCCCCCATCCCGAACGTCCGGGCATGACACGCCTGATCTCACAGCCCACGATCCGTCTGCGTGACCTGCGGGTGGAGTGCCGTCGCAACTCCGAGGGCAACCACTTAGCCGAAATCGCCCTTATCGTCAAGAGCGACGCCCTCAACGAGAAGCGAGCCCGCATCCACTACGAACTGATCGCCCCCTCGGGCAGCCACCTGATGCGCGGCAGCGAGGAGATCGCGTTGCGCATGCGTGGCGAGGATACCCTCTATCTGGTGGCCCCTATTCCGCAAAGCGAACTTTGGAGCCCCGATACCCCCACCCACTACCGCCTCAAACTCAGCACCCAGACAGCAGGGCGACATACCGAGTATCACGACCTCCAGATCGCCTTCCGCAGCATCGAGCAACAGGCCGATGGCAGCCTCGTGATCAATGGCGAACCCACCAAACTGAAGAGCTATCGGGTGGATCGTCCCCTCACGGCGGCCGATATCGAGGAGATCAAGTACAGCCACGGCTGCAACCTGCTCTACCCCATGCCCGGGTTTGCTACCGAGGAGCTCTACGCCCTCTGCGACGAGATGGGGATCTATTGCGTGGCTCAAACACCCCTCTGCACCGAGCAGTCGGGGCCCTCACGCCTCAAAGGGGGCAACCCTACTAACGACCCCGCCTTCCGCAGTGCCATTGTCGAACGGGCTGAGCGCACCCTGCTGATCGCCACACAACACCCCTCGGTAATCGCCTTCAGCCTGGGCGAAAACTCGGCCAACGGTATCGGCCTCTACGAGGCCTACCTGTGCCTCAAGGAGATCGAGTCGATCCGCCCGATCCTCTACCTTGACTGCGACGGCGAATGGAACTCCGACGCCTGGCCGGCCGACGGGGAGTAATCACCGCCCAAAAGTGTCGCAGGCTACACCCCAAATCGCTTTTCGAGCCTCTTTGCCCGGCAAGATTCAAAGAATGGAGCAAACGTCATAATTGGCTATCAACCTGCCAATTATCCCTTTTTTACGCGCCAATACGTCGCTTCTCGGGAGACTTTCTTTGAATTTTTTTCATTTTTTTCTCGAAAAAATTTGCACAAAACAAAAAACTGCCTTATCTTTGCACTCGCAATCAAACGATATTGCATGCCTCTTTAGCTCAGTTGGTAGAGCACGACACTCTTAATGTTGGGGTCCAGGG
>CAZRJU010000121.1:0-4413 GCA_964600455.1 uncultured Alistipes sp.
GCTCAGGGCGTAGGACTTCTTGCCGGCGGGGAGCTTGTCGCCCTCGTAAACATCGAAGAGCGATACACGCTTCAGGAGCTTGCGCTCGGCCTGCAGGGCTACCTCGCGCAGCGTGGCAAACTCTACCGAGCTGTCGATCAGAAGGGCCAGGTCGCGCTTCACCTCGGGATACTTCGAGAGCTCCTCGGCCTGGATGCGCTGCTTCTTGGTCGCCTTCACGATGCGGTCGAAGTTGATCTCGGCCAGGTAGACCTCCTGCTTCAAACCGAAGCGCTTGCCGATGCGGGGGCTTACGACACCCAGCTGCAGAAGCTCGGCATTGCCCAACTTCAGCGAGAGAGCATCGGCAAAAAGGTCGCTCTTCAGGCGCTCGCTTTTGAGCGAGTAGATGTCAATTCCAAAACGGCGCAGCAACTTCTCGACCACGGCACGCAGCGAATAGAAGGTTGTGGGCTCGGCCTTCACGTTCCACGAGGCGTTGCTCCGGCTACCCGTCAGGGCGATGGCCAGGCGGAAACTCTCCTCGTAGGGGGCTAAGTGGTTGGCCTCGTCGGCCGCCTCGCTGTGGTAGGCATAGCAGTTGCCGAACTCATAGAGTTTGAGGTCGCAGTTGCGGTGGTTGACATTCAGCTCGATCGCCTCCATCATATTGAACAACAGCGTCTGGCGCATGACGTTCAGGTCAGATGAGAGGGGATTCATGATCTTCACCGAGTGCTCGGCCGGGTAGCTCTCCAGCCCCTCGTAGTAGGCCGCCTTGGTCAGCGAGTTGGACATGATCTCCACAAAGCCGCCGGCCGTCAGGTGATCCGAGGCCAGATTCACGAGTTTCGTCTTGTCGGGGCGGGGAGCATAGCTCAGGGTCGAGTGTACGGCCTGCGGGATCTCCACATTATTGTAGCCGTAGATGCGCAGAATATCCTCCACCAGGTCGGCCTCGCGCTGTACATCCACGCGGTAGGGTGGTACGGCTACCTGCAATACGCGGCCTTCGCGGCCCTCGATCTTTACCTCCAAGGCCTCGAGGATGGTGAGTACTGTCTGCTCCTCGATCTCCTTGCCGATCAGGCTGTTCACTCGATCCAGGTCGAGGGCAAAACGGAAGGGGGTGGCGGGCGTGGGGTTCAGGTCGATAATCTCCGACGAGATCTCACCTCCGGCCAGCTCCTTCATCAGCAGGGCGGCACGCTTCAGGGCATAGAGCTGCATGTTGGGGTCAATACCGCGCTCGAAACGGAATGAAGAGTCGGTATTCAGGCCGAAACGCTTAGCCGTCTTACGCACCCATACGGGGTTGAAGTAGGCGCTCTCAATAAACACATCGCAGGTCTGGTCGCTGACACCCGAGTCTAAACCGCCAAAGACACCGGCGATACACATCGGACGTTCGGCCGAGCAGATCATCAGGTCGCCCTCCGTGAGCGTGCGCTCCACACCGTCGAGCGTAACAAAGGGGGTACCCTCGGCGCAGCACTTCACCACGATCTTGCCCCCCTCAATCTTTTGGGCATCGAAGGCGTGCAGGGGCTGCCCCAACTCAAAGAGAATATAGTTGGTGATATCCACCAAGTTGTTCTTGGGGTTGATGCCGGCGGCACGCAGCTCGTTCTGCATCCACTCGGGCGAGGGGCCGATCTTGCACCCCTTGACCGTAAGGCCGGCATAGCGCGGGCATGCCTCCGTGTTCTCCACCTCGACCGCGATCTCCAGCGAGTGGCTATCCACCTTGAATGCCTCTACCGAAGGCCACTTGAGCTCGACCTTTTCGCCGCGGCTCTTGAGGTAGGCCACTAAGTCACGGGCCACCCCGATATGCGAAGCGGCATCAATGCGGTTGGGGGTCAGACCGATCGTAATCAGGAAGTCGTCCTCGATGTGGAGATACTCCTTGGCCGTCATGCCCACGGGGGCCTCGGCCGGCAACTCGATGATTCCCTCGTGGCCGCTGCCAATGCCCAACTCATCCTCGGCGCAGAGCATGCCGAGCGACTCCACGCCGCGAATCTTCGAGCGCTTGATCTTGAACTCCTCATCGCTGCCGATGGGGTAGAGCACGCTGCCCACCGTGGCACACATCACCTTCAGTCCGGCACGGCAGTTCTTGGCGCCGCAGACAATCTGCAACGGAGCCTCGCCGCCCACATTTACGCTGGTAATGTTCAGGTGATCCGAATCGGGGTGGGGCTCCGAGGTGAGTACCTCACCTACCACGACCCCTTTGAGGCCTCCTTTGATCGTCTCGATCTTCTCCAAGCCCTCCACCTCCAGGCCAATATCGGTCAGAATGGTTGCAACCTCTTCGGCCGTCAAGGCCAAATCGACATACTTCTTTAACCAATTGTAAGAGATATTCATTGTATTGTGTTGAATTTAGTTTCCGCAATATCCGACAAAGGTATAAAAAAAAGCTAACAATTCCCCCTTTTTGTGGGATTATTTCCCGCTTTTTTCTTTGGAAAATGCTGTGCAGCTCTCCGTTTTTGTCGGGCTCCCCGGGCTAAAGAGGCGAATAGCTCCGCTTTGTGATCTTTTTTCGGGGGAAAATGCTTAAACTCTCGCAAAAAATACCTACCTTTAGCAATTCAATAATGGATGAAAACGTATGTATAGCGAATTGAAAACAATGATTCAGGCAGCGTGGGAGAACCGCGAATTGCTGAAAGATAGTGCCGTGCAGGCCGCCGTGCGTAGTGTGGTGGAGTTGGTGGACAGGGGCGAGTTGCGTACGGCCGAGCCGCTTGATCCGGAGCAGAGCCTTTGGCAGGTAAACGAGTGGGTCAAGAAGGCCATCATCCTCTACTTCCCCATTCAGCCCATGCGCAAGATGCAGGCCGGGGAGTTGGAGTGGTTCGATAAGATGGAGCTCAAGCACGACTACGACTCGCTGGGTGTGCGTGTTGTGCCCCACGCAGTGGCCCGCTATGGAGCCTATATTGCCCCGGGGGCGATTTTGATGCCCTCCTATGTCAACATCGGAGCCTATGTCGATACGGGCACGATGGTCGATACCTGGGCAACGGTGGGTTCGTGTGCCCAGATCGGGAAGCATGTCCACCTCTCGGGAGGTGTCGGGATCGGTGGAGTGCTCGAGCCTGTGCAGGCGGCACCGGTCATCATCGAGGATAACTGCTTCATTGGTTCGCGTGCCATTGTGGTCGAGGGGGCACATGTCTGCCGCGAGGCGGTCTTGGGCTCCAATGTGGTGATCACGGGCTCGACCCACATCATTGATGTTACGGGCCCCGAGCCGGTAACCTACAAGGGCTATGTGCCGCCCCGTTCGGTGGTGATCCCCGGCAGCTACAAAAAAGAGTTCCCTGCAGGCGAGTACAGCGTATCGTGTGCCCTGATTATCGGACACCGCAAGGAGTCGACCGATAAGAAGACCTCGCTGAATGATGCCCTGCGCGATTTTGGTGTGAGTGTATAACCCAATAATAGTTGAAGCCTATGATCTATCGTTTCGAAGAATTGACCTCCTCCAACGACACGCTGCGCGACCCTCTCTATCATGAAGGGGATTGGGTGGTTGTCGAGCGACAGACCGCCGGTCGCGGACAGCGCGGCCATATCTGGCTGAGCCCTGAAGGGCTTAATCTCACCGCATCGCTCCTTCTGGAGCCCACCTTCCTGCCGGTTGGCGGACAGTTCCGACTCCTGCAAGTGGTGGCCTTGGCACTCTGCGACACGCTGCGAAGCTATGGCATCGAGGCGCAGATCAAATGGACCAACGATATCTACGTTGGCGAGAAGAAGGTGGCAGGAATCTTGATCGAACACACCCTCTCGGGGGAGTATCTCAGCCGCACGATTGTCGGTATCGGGCTCAATGTCAACCAGACGGAGTTTGACGAGAGCCTGCCCAACCCGACCTCGATGGCGCTTGTGGCGGGTTGCCCGTTCGACCGTGAGGAGTTGCTCAATCGTCTTCACGAGGCGCTGATGTATCGCTATGCCACCCTGCAAAAGGAGGAGGCTGCCGAGGAGCTCTCGGCGGACTACCATGCCCACCTCTATCACCTCAATATGGCGCAGCGCTTCCGCCTCCCCTCGGGTGAGGAGTTTGTGGGAACGATTCGGGGTGTACACGCTGCCGGTGATCTGGTGGTAGAACACCACGACGGCGAGTTGAAGAGCTATCTCTTCCGCGAGATCGAGTTCCTGCTCGAGCATTGACAATGCACTCGTACCCCGGGAAATAGGGGCTAAAAGGCAAAAAAGTGGACAAAATTTGTTGCTGTTACAAAAATAACAACTATCTTTGTTCGTTAAATGTGCACAAAACAGCAGAACTAATTACTAAAACTATAAAAACAACTATGAACATTCCTTCCAATTTGAAGTACTCCAACGACCACGAGTGGTGCCGTGTGGAGGGTGAGTTTGCCTATGTGGGCATTACCGATTTTGCAC
>CAZRJU010000122.1:0-4385 GCA_964600455.1 uncultured Alistipes sp.
ACTTTAATTATTTTTGTATCAAATCCTGTAACACTTTTTTAGGACGATACAAATGCCGATTTCTTAACCTAAGAAGCGGTTAGCGGCACGGTGCAGTTTCAGGATCGTAGCCAACAACTCCTGCGACTCGGAGAGGAGGTTCAGGTAGAGTAGCGACACCTTGAGGTTCTGCTGCTCCTCGTTGTGGATGCGGAACATCTGCGTCGTGCGGGCCGAAAGGATGGCGTTACGCAACTCCTCGCCCTGCTCGCCAATCAACTCGGAGGTGGAGTAGTCCCCCTGTTCGATCGAACGACGAATACGGCCCATCAAGTGATCTAAGCGGTTACGCAGCGACATAAATTCGCGGGCATACTCCTCGGGGAGGGGTACAAAGTTGTTCTCGAGGTGCTCCAACGTGGGGTCGGTGGCACGCTTGAGCGTATAGTAGAGCTGCTCGCAGCAGTTGCTCTGTACGTGGAACCAGGTATTCTTCTCCATGGCGTGCGTGAGATCCACGCGGCGCATGGCCATCAACTCGCGGCGACGGATGCGCTTCAGATACTCCTTCTCGGTGCGGTTGAGCGTATCCGTACGGCGCACACTCTTCAGATCGTCCTGCATCAAGCCATTGGTGAGCTTGAGGTAGGCCTCCGAGGCGTAGCTCAGCGAGTGGCATACCGAACCCGTGGCGTGCTGCTTGAGGAGCTCCCACGAGCGGGCAGGATCCTCCGCATAGAGAATCTCGCGGTAGAGACCCTCCTCGGGATCCATCTGCTGCTTGGCGCGGAAACGACGGTTCGACTGCACGAGCAGGAAGATGGCCAAAAGGATCATGGCTACCATACCGAAGGCACCTAAGTAGTGCATGATCAGGGCTACTAAGAAGCAGAGGGTGAAGGCGGCACCGGCCGTCAGGAACCACCCACCCACCACCGACATTACACCCGTAATGCGGAATACGGCGCTCTCACGGCTCCAAGCACGGTCGGCAAGCGAGGTACCCATGGCTACCATGAAGGTTACGTAGGTGGTCGACAAGGGGAGCTTGAGCGAGGTACCCAGGGCGATCAGACCGCTGGCCAAAAGCAGGTTGATCGAGGCACGCAGCTGGTCGAAGGCGGCACCCTTCTCCAAGGCGGCACCATCCTGCTGGAAGCGCGAGTCGATCCACTCACCCACACGCTTCGGCGTGATGCGCTCGATGGCCTGAGCCACGTTGCGCGAGGCACGTACCAGGGCACGGGCGGCCAACGACGAACCAAACATCTCATCCCCCTCATCCTGGCGCGAGAGGTCGACCGAGGTCTTGATCACATTGTGGGCCTTCTTCGAGGTGCAGAGGGCAACGATCATCACCACGCCCGAGAATACCAAGAAGAGGAAGGGGGTCTTGGCCGGCTCGCTGAGTGCCTCCATCAGGAAGTTGGGGTCGTGGCCACCGACCGTGGAGTACTCCTGCCAAGCAGCATAACCGGCCAAAGGTACACCCACAAAGTTTACTAAGTCGTTACCGGCAAAGGCCATGGCCAGTGCGAAGGTACCCATCAGGATAATCACCTTAAAGACGTTGATCTTGAGCCAGTGCAGTACCTGCATCAGGATCGTGAAGCCCAGCATCGAGTAGCCGACAATGGCCCAGGTATTCGCATCTACCCACGCCTTGTTCTCGGGGGTCATGAAGGCCGAATCCTTCAGACCCTTGATCAGGATGAAGTAGATGATCGAGGTGGCAGCCACACCGCCAAAGAGGCCGATAAGCCACTTGAGACGGGGCTTATAATTAAAGGTAAAGAGCAGACGGGCCAACCACTGTACCAGCGTACCGAAGAAGAAGGCGATGGCAACCGAGACGAAGATGGCCATGATTACCGAGAGCGCCTTGCTCGTGTTGATCAGCTCACCCAACTCAAGCGCGGGATCCGTTGCGCTCTTCACCAGGGCCAAGGCAAACGCACCACCCAGAAGCTCGAAGACCATCGAAACGGTGGTCGAGGTGGGCAGACCCAGCGAGTTGAAGATGTCGAGCAGCACCACGTCGGTTACCATCACGGCCAGGCAGATCGTCAAGACCTCCACAAAACCGAAGTGAGAGGGCTGGTAGATACCGCTACGGGCGATCTCCATCATGCCGTTCGAGAAGAGCGCTCCGCACAAAACACCTACAGATGCTACAATAATAATGGTGCGAAAGGGGGCTACCTTCGCGCCAACAGCCGAGCCGAGAAAGTTCACGGCATCGTTGCTCACACCAACCATCAAATCGAAGACGGCCAGCACGAAGAGGAATCCGATGATTCCAAAATAAAATGCTTCCATAAATAAGTTTGAAAAGAATTTTCCACAAAGGTAGCCCTTCCTTGTTACCAAACCTTGTCAAAGCTGTTACAATTCTGTTACAAAAACAAAATTGCCGAAAACAGAGGCCTGCTATCCGCGTTTTTGGTCGAGTTGGCGGAAGGTGTAGTGGAGCAGCGGAAGCGAGAGACCGAAGGTGAGCAGATCGGCCAGAGGTTGGCTGATCACCACCCCCTGCAACCCCAGGTAGGAGGGGAGAATCAAAAGGAGCGGAATGAAGAACAGACCGCGTCGTGCCGCGGCCAGCAGGTTGGCCCGCAGCGAGAAGTTCAAGACCTGCATCATCATATTGCTCAGCAGCATAAAGCCTCCCAAGGGGTAGGTTAACAACTGCCAGCCGAGCGCTTCGCTTCCGATGCGGATCACCTCCGCATCATCGCGGAAGAGGGCAATGATCTCCTCCCGAAAAAGGCCGCCGGCGATCGAGACAATCACCAAAAAGAGGGTCCCCACCCGTACGCAGAAACGGAAACCCTCCTTCACGCGGTCATACAGTTTTGCTCCATAGCAGAAGCCGCAGAGGGGTTGGTAACCCTGCCCCAGGCCGATCACGGCCGAGTGGATCATGAAGTTGAGTCGTGAGACAATGGTCATTGCGGCAATGGCGGCATCACCAAAGGGGGCAGCCACCAGGTTCAGGAGCAGGGTAGCCGTACTCCCCAATCCTTGACGCGTGAGTGAGGGAGTGCCCCCCGCAAAGATCAGTCGCCAGTAGCGTCCTGAAAAGTTTACAAAGTTCAGATCGACCGGAATATTGCCCCCCTTGCGGGTCATCGCAAGCAGGATCAGGAAGGCGATAGCCTGGCTTAGGGAGGTGGCAACACCCGCTCCGCGGATCCCCATGTCAAGCCCGAAGATAAAGAGCGGATTCAGCACCAGATTCATTACAGCACCGGAGATCGTTCCCACCATGGCCAGGGCGGCGTTACCCTGTTGGCGCATCTGCACGTTGAGCACCAACGTACCCACCAGGAAGGGCCCGCCCCAAAGGACGCTGCGCAGGTACTCCACGGCCAGGGGTTGGATGGTGGGGGTGGCCCCCATCCAGCGGCAGAGAGTCGGGGCCAGTAACAGGGCCGTAAGCGAGAGCATCACTCCCCCGATCAAGGCATAAAGAAAGCCCGTGGCCACCATACGGCGGGCCTCCGGGCGATCTCCCTTGCCAAGTTGAATAGCAATGTAGTTTCCCGAGCCGTGGCCAAAGAAGAAACCCAGGGCCTGAAAGAGGGTCATCACCGTAAAGACAATACCTACGGCAGCCGTTGCCTGTGTGCCGAGCCTTCCCACAAAGAAGGTGTCGGCCAGGTTGTAGAGGCTGGTTACGAGCATGCTGACAATCGTGGGGAGTGCCAGCGTGCCGATAACCCGCCCAACGGGGGCCGTTGTGAGGAATTGGTAGTTATCTTTCACGGCACACCATCCCCCCTCTTACATGCGTTCGGGAACCTCAATGCCCAAGAGGGCCATGGCGCTCTTCAGCGTGCGGGCCACCACGGCGGCCAACTGCAGACGCAGGGCGCGTACTGCCGGATCGGACTCCTTGAGGATCGAGTGATCGTGGTAGTAGCCGTTGAACTGTTTGGCCAGATCGTAGGCATAGGCAGCCACCATCGAGGGGGCGAAGTTCTCGCCTGCGGCAGCCACCACGGCGGGATACTCCACCAAGCTCTTTACCAACTCGATCTCCTCACCCTGAAGCGAGGCTGCGGCCTCTGTCGTAAAGTCGATGGCTGCACTCTCGGCCTTGCGCAGTACCGAGCGGATACGGGCGTGGGTATACTGAATGAAGGGGCCCGTGTTGCCGTTGAAGTCGATCGACTCCTTCGGGTCGAAGAGCATCGTCTTCTTCGGATCCACCTTGAGGATAAAGTACTTCAAGGCACCCAGACCCACCATGGTCGATACGGCCGAGGCCTCCTCGTTAGTGCAACCATCGAGTTTGCCCAACTCCTCGGACATCTCGCGGGCCGTCTGCACCATCTTCTCGATCAAATCGTCGGCATCGACCACCGTACCCTCGCGCGACTTCATCTTGCCCTCGGGCAGCT
>CAZRJU010000123.1:0-4367 GCA_964600455.1 uncultured Alistipes sp.
GCCATCATTTGAGGATTGATGATAATTGCGGTGTAGAAGTAGGTAAACGCAATTACCAACACTGCCAGCGTAAAGTTGTACCAGAAGCCCGTAACCGAGGAGAAGGCACCTGCGAGGGCGGCTCCCCACTCACCGAGACCGGCGAACAACATCGGAACAAACATCAGCGCCTGTGCGAAGATGATAGGCATCACATTGGCTGCATTCATCTTCAAGGGGATGTACTGACGTACACCGCCATACTGCTTGTTGCCGACAATACGTTTGGCATACTGCACGGGAACCTTGCGGACTGCCTGTACCAAGGCAATCGTAGCCATGAAGACCAGGAAGAGGAGCACCAACTCGATCACCAGTTTGATGGCGTTACCGCTCGTGTTGATCTCAGCCAAGAGGGCGTGAGGCAGACGAGCCACAATACCAATCATGATGATGAGCGAGATACCGTTACCGATACCCTTGTCGGTGATCTTCTCGCCGAGCCACATGATAAACATGGTACCCGCGATCAGGATGACAGTGGCATAGGCGTAGAACCAACCCGTTGCTCCATAGACGAAGGCTGCGCCCGAGGTGTGAGCCAGATTGGCTACGTAGGCGGGGCCCTGCAACATGAGAACACCGATGGTCAGCAGACGCGTCCACTGATTCATCTTGCGGCGTCCGCTCTCACCCTCCTTCTGCAGCTTCTGCACGGCGGGAATCATCATGCCGGCCAGCTGGATGATAATCGAGGCGGTGATATAGGGCATTACACCAAGCGCAAAGATGGAGGCGTTGCCGAATGCACCACCAGAGAAGACGTCCAGAAGGCCCAAAAGGCCGTTCTCCTGGTCGCCCAACTGGGTGGTAAGGCCTTGCAATGCGTTGGGGTCGATACCCGGGAGCACCACAAAACTGCCCAAGCGATAGATAAGAAGGAGGCCGAGCGTGTATAAGATACGTTTACGCAACTCCTCGATCTTATAGATGTTCTTGAGCGTTTCAACAAACTTCTTATTGGTCGCCAGCAAGGCCAGGATGACCAGGATGACTGCACCAACTAAGAGATAAACTTTCATAACTCGTTAGGTTTTGGGAATTACAACTTCTCTACGCTACCGCCGGCGGCCGTGATGGCAGCCTCAGCACTCTTCGAGAAGGCGTGAGCCTTCACCTGCAAAGCCTTGGTTACGGCACCGTTACCCAGGATCTTCACCTTGTCGTTGGTCGACACGAAACCGGCAGCTACCAACGTATCAAGCGTAATCTCCGTCAGGTTCTTCTTCGAGGAGAGCTCCTCAAGAGTCGAGAGGTTGATTGCCTTAAACTCCACACGCTTCAGGTTGGTGAAACCGAACTTCGGCAGACGGCGCTGCAGAGGCATCTGACCGCCCTCGAAGCCTAACTTACGCTTGTAACCCGAGCGCGACTGAGCACCCTTGTTACCGCGAGTCGAGTAACCACCGTGGCCCGAACCGGCACCGCGGCCGACGCGCTTATCGTGGTGGGTAGAACCCTTTGCGGGTTTCAAATTATTGAGTTCCATAGTTTACTTTCGTCTTAATAAGGTTAAACTTATTTTACCTCCTCGACCTTTACGAGGTGCTTTACTCGCTCGATCATACCCTTGATGATCACCGAGTCATCGTGCTCAACGCTGGCGTTGATCTTGCGAAGACCGAGTGCGTCGAGGTTCTTGCACTGCTGCTTGCTGGCACCAATGCGGCTTCTTACCTGCGTAATCTTTAATCTTGCCATTGGTCCGAATTATTAACCGTTAAACACCTGCTTGAGCGAGATACCGCGAACCTGAGCTACGGTGTAGGCATCGCGCAGCTCGCACAGAGCGGCGATCGTGGCCTTCACCAAGTTGTGGGGGTTCGACGAGCCCTTGCTCTTCGCCAACACGTTCTTTACACCGGCCGACTCGAGGACGGCACGCATGGCACCACCGGCGATGATACCCGTACCGGGAGCGGCGGGGCGAATCATCACGAGCGAACCGTCATAGCGGCACTCCTGCTTGTGGGGAATGGTACCATTGATCACGGGAATCTTCACCAGGTTCTTCTTGGCATCCTCTACGCCCTTGGCGATAGCGGCCTGTACCTCCGAAGCCTTACCCAGACCGTAACCTACTACGCCGTTCTCGTTACCTACTACGACGATAGCCGAGAAGGTGAAGGTACGACCACCCTTGGTTACCTTGGTTACGCGATTGATGCTAACGAGGCGATCCTTCAACTCGAGGTCGCTCGTGCGTACGTTCTTTACATTCATATTTGCCATAATCGCTTAGAATTTAAGACCGCCTTCACGAGCGGCATCTGCTAACACTTTAACACGGCCGTGATAGAGGTAACCGTTGCGGTCGAAAGCCACGGCCTCGATACCCTTGGCCACAGCACGCTCGGCTGCCAACTTACCTACCAAAGCGGCTACTTCACACTTGTTCTTGCCGGCAGCGGCCTCCACGATCTCCTTGTCCAACGACGAAGCCGTTGCGAGGGTTACGCCTGCCAGGTCATCAATGAACTGCACGTAGATCTGCTTGTTGCTACGGAATACAGTCATACGAGGCTGCGATGCCGTACCGCTTACGATCTTGCGGATACGCATCTTAATGCGCTCTCTTCTTTCAATCTTATTCAATGCCATAGTCTCTTCTTATTTACTATTTTGCACCAGCAGACTTACCTGCCTTACGACGCAGGATCTCACCTACGAACTTAATACCCTTACCCTTGTAAGGCTCCGGCTTGCGCAGCGAGCGGATCTTGGCAGCCACCTGGCCTACCAACTGCTTGTCGATGCTCTTGAGCGTTACGATGGGGTTACCCTTCTTCTCCGTTACGGCCGTGGCGGTTACCTCGGCGGGGAGCATCAGGTGCGTATCGTGCGAATAACCGAGGCTCATCTCCAGGATGTTACCCTTCACCTCAGCCTTGAAACCTACGCCGACGAGCTCCTGCTTGATCTCATAACCCTTCGATACACCGATCACCATGTTGTTGATCAGAGCGCGGTAGAGACCATGCAACGAGCGATGACGGGGCTGGTTCGTGGGACGCGATACGAGAACGGCAGCGATCTCCTTCTCGGTCTTCGTGTCCACATAAGTACCGACCTCGACTTTGATGTCCGAGTCAACCTTCTGACTCAGCGTACCAAGAGGCCCTTTCACGCATACCACATTTCCGGCCTCGACCTTTACCTCGACACCGGCAGGTATGTTTACAGGTAATTTACCAATTCTTGACATACTTCTGTGTTGTTTAATTGTTTGTTTTCGATTAGTAGATGTAGCAGAGTACCTCACCTCCCACGTTCTCGCGGCGAGCCGCAGCGTCGGTCATAATACCCTTCGAGGTCGAGAGGATAGCGATACCCAGACCATTCTGTACGCGGGGCATATCGGCCACCGAAACATACTGACGCAGACCGGGACGGCTAACACGCTTCAAACCCTTGATAGCGTTTACCTTCGAGGCTGCATCCCACTTCAAAGCGATCTTGATCATGGGGTGGCCCTGCTCGTTCGTGTCGAACTTGTAGGCCAGAATGTAACCCTGCTCAAAGAGGATCTTGGTGATTGCCTGCTTAATTTTTGAGCCGGGAGCTTCAACCACCTTGTGGTTGGCTTTCACCGCGTTTCTAATTCGCGTGAGAAAATCCGAAATAGGATCCGTCATGATGAATTAAAAGTTAAAAATTAATAATTAGGTTTACTGTTTGTTTCGTTTTCTTTTGCTTATGGGCTCCAGAGGTTGCCCCCATGCTAAAAGCTTGTCTATCAACGACTAAACATCGCCATCAAAAGATCAGCCTCCCGCTTACACATACGCACATAGCGCACATGTGCCCATAAAAAGCGGGCAAATTTACAGATAATTTCTCACATAACCAACGATTTAGCTATTTTTTTGCTATTTCGTAGCGACTGAGGAGTTCATTTCTCGACACACCAAAAGTTAGCACTTACACAAAAAGGCTAACCTGATGCACGAAACTCCTCCGCCGCTCCACGCCCCTATCGGGGGTGGCGGCCGAGAAACTCTTGGCTACAAATGTGCTCCTTTTCACCGACTCCCGCCACCGAGAAGTTACCATCAATGGACGGCACTTTCCTCAGTCTTGCGACTCGTCTACTCGGGATCCACACCCGTATAGAAGCCCCACTCTCCACCCCGACACGGCCCTTTTCAAAAGGCTCCGGTCGCAGCACGGGCTCGCACCCTCAAGTTAAGGATTCAAAAAAGGGGGCAGGGTGGGGATTTCCCCTCCCTGTCCCGTTTGATTTGGCCTACCAGCTGGCCTTCGTAACGCCGGGGATCAGACCGTTCGAAGCCATCTCACGGAACTGGATACGGCTGATACCGAACAGA
>CAZRJU010000124.1:0-4365 GCA_964600455.1 uncultured Alistipes sp.
TACCCATCAGCACCTCGGCCTCGGGGAACTTCGTGCGGACAATCTCGGCCAGGCCATCCTCCACATGCTTGCGCACCTCAACAGCCGTCAGCGTGAGGCGGTTGTCGCAATAGATCGGGCTTTTGATACCGCTTGCCCAGGTAAACGGCTGCTCGGGACGCAAAAATACGGCGCCAATCGAGAGCAGGTCTTTCGCAATTTTTTTCTCCATTTTATTTCAAGTTTTATCGTTTTATTTTACTCGTTTTTACCTCTCGAGAGCACATCACGCAGCAGGGCCTCAAGCTCCTCCTTATAGATGCCCCCCTCGTGGAGTTTCTCCTCACCCCAATAGAAGGTGGGGACATAGTAGTAGTCGTAGCGGTTGGCCCGTTCGGCCTCTTCCTGCTCTTCGATCAGTTCGATCGAAAGGGCTGCAAAAGCCGGATCCTCCCTACGCAACTCCTCCAAATAGGTCAACGCCCGCTTACAAAAGGGGCAATATTTCAAATAAAAGAGTTTAAGCATGCCGGTTTCGGTGAATTACTCGCCCACAAACTCCGCCACACAGCGACGATAGGCGGCAACGGGATCCGCGGCAGCCGTAATGGGGCGCCCCACAACAATAAAGTCGGAGCCGATCTCTCGTGCACGAGCCGGCGTGGTTACACGCACCTGATCGCCCACCTCACCATCGGCAAAGCGTACGCCCGGGGTGATCGTAAAGAACTCCTTTCCACACGCCTCCTTCACCATACCGGCCTCAAGCGGAGAGCAAACCACGCCATCGAGGCCCGCCTCCTTCGTGTTTTGGGCATACTTCACGATCGTATCATTGATCGAGGCCGAGATCAAGAGCTCCTGCTGCATGCGCTCCTGCGACGTGGAGGTGAGCTGCGTTACGGCAATCAAAAGGGGGCGGCTGCCATCCTCACGCGTGAGGCCCTCGAGGGCGGCACGCATCATATCGATCGTACCGGCAGCATGCACGTTGGTCATATCGACATCCAGGTTGCGCAGTACCGACATCGCCTTCTTCACCGTGTTGGGAATATCGTGCAACTTCAAATCGAGGAAGATCTTGTGGCCGCGGCGCTTGATCTCCTTCACGATCGAAGGGCCCTCGGCATAGTAGAGCTCCATACCAATCTTGAGGAAGGGCTTACGCTCCTCCGCTGCAAACAAATCGAGGAATTTGAAGGTATCCTCGGCCGACTTGAAGTCGCAGGCAATAATCACGTCTCGTTGTAACATATCTCTCTGTTTTAAGCTGTTTTCTTATTCGACAATTCCGATAATATCGCTCAGGCGATCAATACCGAGGCGCTCCATCTCGCGGGGCAAGGCCTCGATGATCTCCTTGGCGGCATAGGGGTTTTTGAGGTTGGCCGCTCCAACCTGCACGGCCGTAGCGCCGGCCATCATCATCTCGATCACGTCGCGGGCCGTCGTAACGCCGCCACATCCCATCA
Source organism: uncultured Alistipes sp. (assembly GCA_964600455.1). Classification (GTDB taxonomy): domain Bacteria; phylum Bacteroidota; class Bacteroidia; order Bacteroidales; family Rikenellaceae; genus Alistipes. The sequence goes on from CAZRJU010000124.1 coordinate 1,452, forward strand.
CCGGGATCCGGCACGCCTTGGCCACCTGATAGACCATCCGCACGGCCACGGGGAAGATGGCCGATCCCGAGAAGCCGCCCATCGTATTGGCAATCACAGGACGACGACGCTGGAGATCAATGCGCATCCCCAACATCGTATTGATCAGGCAGAGGCCATCGGCGCCGGCCTCTTCACAAGCCTTGGCGATCGCAACAATATCGGTTACGTTGGGTGAGAGTTTGATGTAGACGGGCTTGGTCGTTACGGCCTTTACGGCACGCGTAACGGCGGCAGCAGCCTCGGGCGAAGTACCAAACGACATGCCTCCGTGGCGCACATTGGGGCAGGAGACATTGACCTCGATAATACCCACCTGCTCCTGCTTGTCGATGCGCTCCGAGCAGTAGGCATACTCCTCGATCGAGAAACCCGAAATGTTGGCAATCACCGGTTTATGAAAGAAGGTGCGAAGCCGCGGAAGCTCCTCCTCGATCACCTTGTCGATACCCGGATTTTGCAGGCCCACGGCATTGATCATCCCCGCCTCACACTCGGCAATGCGCGGGGTGGGGTTACCAAAACGCGGCTCCTTGGTTGTTCCCTTGAAGGAGAACGAGCCGAGGATGTTGATGTCGTAGAAGTCGCGGAACTCGTTGCCGTAACCAAACGTACCACTCGCGGGAATAACCGGATTATCCAGTTCTAAGCCACTCAGTATAACTTTTGTATCCATAAAATTCTCTCCTTACCAGATGATCTCCTCCTTCTTCATTACCGGGCCCTCCTTGCAGATACGCTTATTGCCCGTAAGGGTCTTGCACGAGCAGCCCATGCAGGCACCGAAGCCACAGCCCATACGCTCCTCAAAGGAGAGTTCGCCCGAAGTAGTCGTCGCCTGGGAGAGCGCACGCAGCATCGGTAGCGGGCCGCAGGCATAGAAGTAGTCGTAGTCAACCCCCTTTTCGCGCAGCACATCCGTCACAAAGCCCTTCACACCCACCGAGCCATCAGCCGTGGCCACATACACCTCCGCGCCGAGTGCCTCAAACTCCTGCCGATAGAAGATCTCGTCGGCCTTATTGAAACCTAAGATCACGGTCGGCTGCTTGCCCGCAGCCAGGAGCACCTTGCAGAGGTTATAGAGCGGGGGAACCCCCACGCCACCCCCAACAAGCAGCGGTTTGGGGCCCGAGGCTGCCACATCGAAGCCGTTACCCAAGCCGACCAACAGGTCAAGCTCCTGGTCTCTCTTCAGGTGGCTCATCTGCTCCGTACCGCTCCCCACCACCTTGTAGATCAGGGTGATGGTTGCATCGTCGTAGTCCGAGATCGAAATCGGGCGACGCAGGTAGCGCCCCGTAAGTTCAATGTTGACAAACTGGCCCGGACGGGCGATCCACTGCGTGTCGCCCTCCAGCACCATGCGCCACACCGAAGAGGTCAGCGGTTCGTTGCTGCGAATCTTGTAGTTATCTTTTTTATACATACACTCCCTCGTTTTCGGGTTTTTGCTTTGGGCCGCTATTCGGCATCAATGGTCGATACGCCCAGGGTGATCTCCTCCAACACATCAAGGAGCACCTTCACGGTCTCGAGAGCCGTAAAGAGCGTAACCCCATTCTCCACCGCGGCGCGACGGATGTCGTAGCCATCCAGGCGGGTCTTCTGCTGGTTGATATCGATCGTGTTGATCACATAGTTCACATGGCCCTGGCGCAGCGAGTCGATGATCTCGGTCGAGCCCTCGCTCATCTTGCGGCGCAGACGCGTGCGGATGCCGTGCTCGCGCAGGAAGGCAGCCGTGCCGGTTGTAGCCTCGATGTTGAAGCCCAGGTCGTAGAAGCGACGCACGAGCGGTAGGGCGGCCTCCTTACGGGCATCGTCGATCGTCACGAGGATCGTACCGTAGTTGGCAACGGTCATGCCCGAGGCCTGGAGGGCCTTGTAGAGGGCACGCGTAAGCGAGGTGTCGTAGCCGATCGCCTCACCCGTCGACTTCATCTCGGGCGAGAGGTAGGACTCCATACCCGAAATCTTGGAGAAGGAGAAGGCCGGGGCCTTCACGAACCAACGCTTCTTCTCCTTGCCATAGAGCGAGGTGATACCCAGCTCCTTGAGCTTCTTACCTAAGATAACCTGCGTGGCGATATGGGCCATCTGCACACCGGTCGACTTCGAGAGGAAGGGTACCGTACGCGACGAACGAGGATTGACCTCGATGATATAGACCTTATCGTCCTTATCGCAGATAAACTGGATATTATAGAGGCCGATGATACCGATTCTAAGGCCCAGACGGCGCGTGTAGTCCAAGATCTGCTCCTTGACCTTCTCGTTAACGCTGAAGGTGGGATAGACCGAGATTGAGTCGCCCGAGTGGATACCCGTCTTCTCGATATGCTCCATGATACCCGGCACGAATACATCCACGCCGTCGCAGATGGCATCCACCTCCAACTCCTTGCCCTGGATGTAGCGATCGACCAAGACGGGGCTGTCGACATTGACCTCTACGGCCGTCTGCAGGTAGTGGCGCAAAGCTGCCTCATTCGAGACGATCTGCATGGCGCGACCACCCAGCACATAGCTCGGGCGCACCAATACGGGGTAGCCGATACGCTCGGCTGCACGTACACCCTGCTCAATATCGGTTACCGCCTCAGCCTCGGGCTGCGGGATGCCCAACTCCTCCATAATCTGCTCAAAGCAGCCACGATCCTCTGCATTGCGGATCGCCTCCACATCGGTACCCACGATGGGCACCCCGAGGCGATGCAACGGCTCGGCCAAGTTAATGGCGGTCTGGCCACCAAGCGAAACCACGATTCCCTTGGGCTTCTCCAACTCGATCACATTCATCACATCCTCCACCGTAAGGGGCTCGAAGTAGAGTTTATCGGAGGTGGTGTAGTCCGTCGATACGGTCTCGGGG
>CAZRJU010000125.1:0-4332 GCA_964600455.1 uncultured Alistipes sp.
TGGGCGACTTCCAACCCAGGATGTGGCGGGCACCCTCGGCCAGCATGGTCTTGTAACCCATCTCCGAAACCATGGCACCGATCTCATCCGAATAGATCAACTCGGTATTGCGGAAGGCGGTGGGCTTAACACCAAACTCCTTCTTGATGGTCTGGGCATGGAGTTTCACCTGATCGGCAAAGTCCTCCTTCGAGGCCAGAGCGGCCAGCGAGTGGGAGTAGGTTTCGGCCAGGAACTCAACGCAACCCGTAGCGGCCAATTCGCGGAACGAATCGAGCACCTCGGGGGTATAGGCGCGGAACTGCTCGATGGCATTACCCGTGATCGAGAAGGAGCAGCGGAACTGACCCTTGTGCTCACGGATAAGGTTCAGCAGCAGGGCGTTCATCGGCAGATAGCACTGACGAGCCACCTTCTGCATGATCGAACGGTTGAGCATATCGTCCAGGTAGTTGTGGTCCTTGCCCATGTTGAAGAAACGATACTTCTTCAGACGCCAAGGCTGATGAACCTGAAAGTATAAACAGATGGTTTTCATATTAGGGGTTTGTTTTTAATTGTTTCTTACTCTTTCGGGTCGTCAATGGCGGCCTGATAAACATCTTTGATTTTCGCTGCGGCGTTGTTCCACTTCAGGCGGGTAACCTCCTCGAGGCCCTTCTCCGAGAACATCTTGTTGAGGCTCGGGTAGGAGATCAGGCCATAGATGGCATCTGCCATGGCATCCACATCCCAGTAGTCCACCTTCACGGCGTAGTCCAATACCTCAGCCACACCGCTCTGCTTGGAGATGATCACCGGCACATTGGAACGCATCGCCTCCAGAGGCGAGATACCGAAGGGCTCCGATACCGAAGGCATCACATAGACATCCGAGAGTTGGAACATCTTATCCACATCGTCGCCACGCAGGAAGCCCGTGAAGTGGAAACGATCGGCAATGCCCAGGCGGGCCACACGACGGATCACATGGTTCATCATATCGCCCGAACCGGCCATCACGAAGCGCACATTGGGCACACGCTTGAGCACCTTGGCGGCAGCCTCCACGAAGTAGTCGGGGCCCTTCTGGTAAGTGATACGGCCCAGGAAGGTTACGATCTTATCCGACACACCGCGCTCGGGCAACTTGCCCTCCTTGTCGGTGAAGCGCACGGCGTTGTGCACCGTTACCACGCGGTTGGCGGGGATGTTATACTTCTCGATGATGATATTGCGCGTTAAGTTCGAAACGGCAATCACGCGATCGGCAGCGGCCATACCGGCACGCTCGATCTCATAAACGCGCGTGTCGATGTTGTCCACCGAACCACGGTCGAACGAGGTGGCGTGCATGTGTACCACCAACGGCTTACCCGATACGCGCTTGGCCGCGATACCGGCATAGTAGGTGAGCCAGTCATGGGCGTGGATCACATCGAACTGACCCTCCAGATCCTTGGCCACCTGGGCTGCAACAATGGCGTAGCGGGCCACCTCCTCCATGAGGTTGGCACCATACTTGCCCGAGAAGGTGTAGCGCTGGCTCCATACATCGCCCGTCTCCCAGACCTTCTGGCCCGTCTTCTGGTACTCGTCGTGGTAGCTCTCAAACTCCTCGGGGGAGATATAGGGCACCATGTTCGAGTCGATGTGGATAAAGGTCATCTTCTTGATAATATCCTCGGCACCACTGGAGACATCGCCATAGAGGGCCTCCACGTCGCTGGCGTTGACCACCTTCACGAAGCGCTCATCCTCGTCACCCGAGGCTTTGGGCATCACGAAGATCACCTCTACGTCGTTGCGGGCCAGACCGCGCGTCATTCCGTAGCAGGCCGTTCCCAGACCTCCCGCAATGTGGGGCGGGAACTCCCAACCAAACATTAAAACTCTCATATCGTTTACTTTTTTATTGCTTTCTTACTCTTGGCGGCAGTGCTCTTCTCGGCCTTCGGCGCTGCGCTCTTGCGCGTACGCTTGGGAGCGGGTTTCTCGGCAGCATCACTGAGCTCGGCACCATGCTCGCGGGCCATGCGGCAGATCTCCAGCACGGCACCCACCGACCACGCCTGCGACATCGAGCCCTTCGGACGGTAGGGGGGATCGGCATCATAGACCTCGTTGACCGAACCGATGCAGTAGGCCTGAATATCCTCCTCAAATCCGGCAATGATCTGCTTGGCCTCCTCCACAAACTTGTCGCCCATCACATCGAAGCAGGTCTTGACATAGAAGGCCAAGGGCCAGATCCATACCGTACCGTTCTTACCGGCAATGTCGCGCTGCGCCTGATCGCCCTCGAGCGTACCCTTGTAGAGGGGATTGCGGGGCGAGAGGGTGCGCAGACCACGCGGCGTGAGCAGGTGCTGGCGCGTTACCATCAGCACGCTTACAATCTGCGACTCGTCGAGCATCTTATAGTTCAGACCGCAGGCCAATACCATGTTGGGGCGGATGAACTTATTGACCTCCATATCGTTCACATAGTCGGCTAAGTAGCCCTCCTCCTGGAGCCAGAACTTCTCCACGAAGGCAGCCTTGGTCTTCTCGGGCTCACCCTTCCAAGCCTTCACAAAGGCCTTGTCGCCCATCTTCTCGGCCAAGGCCAGCGTGTAGCACAGAGCGTTGTACCAGAGGGCCTGGATCTCGACGGCATAACCGGCACGCTGCGTAACGGGCTCGCCATCCACGATCGAATCCATCCAGGTCAGAGCAGCATGCTCCTTGGCGGCCCAAACCAAGCCGTTCTCGCGCAACACAACCGCATTGCCGATACCGCGCTTGTAGGCCTCCAGGATAGCCTTCATCGCCTCGCCATAGCGCTTCCAGATCTCCTTGGCACCCACCTCGCGCTCCAACTCCTGCAAGGTGCGGAAGAACCAGAGGGGAGCGTCGGCAGCCACCGCAGCGGAGGCCGAACCGGCAAAGTCTCCATCCTGCATATCGCGCAACAGAGTGTCGAGAATATCGAAGCAATCCTCCTTATAGCCCTGCTCGAGGACAATACCGGGCAGTGCCTGCAGGGTCTGACGGCCAATCACACCGAACCAGGGGTAGCCGGCGATCATCTCCGTACGGTTGCCCGGACGACGGATCACAAACTGGCGGGCCGAGTGGTGGAGGCAGGAGAGGAAGTCGGCCTTGTGGGTACGACGACCGATCTGCTGGGCAAAGAGCTCCTCGATCTCCTTGGGCGAAGACATCTCGTCCACCGAAGCGGAGAAGATCACGCTGTCGCCCTTCTTGATATTCACTTCAAAGTAGCCCGTCGTGAGCAGATCCTCGTGGCTGTCATAGCAACGCAGGGCCTCCTGCGGGTACTCGAAGTCGTAGTACCAATCGGGGGCCGCGATAAACTCGGCATCGGGGCGGTTGGTCTGCAGGTGCAGCCAGGGGAAACCCTCATAGAGGCGGCTCTTCACACCACAAGGGATGGGAATCGAGCGACCGTTGGCCTCCATATTGGCCTTCGACAAGGCGTGCTTGTCGCGGTAGGCGAAGAAGGGGCGCAGACGGAGTTTCGTCTCGGAGTGGGCATCCACAAGCGTATAGCGAATCATCAGCTGCGTGCGTTTGTGAATCCACAAGAGCTCCTTCTTGAGGATCACGCCACCCACACGATAGGTGATCGTCGGGGTGGGGGTGTACTCAAAGTCGGTGATGTACTTGTGTCCGCGCGGCTCATAGATGCCGGGGAAGCGGTGCAGGGCCAGGTTGAAGGACTGGTCGTGCTGCACAATGGTCTCGTCGAGCGAGGAGAGCAGGACATAGGTGCGGTCGCTTTCGTCGATGGGGGCCACCATCAGACCGTGGTATTTGCGCGTGTTGCAACACACAATGGTGGTGCTCATATAGCCACCACGACGATCCGTAGCGAGCATCTCACGCTGAAGCGAGTACTCCAGATTTCCCAACTCTTTTTTGTCGAATGTAAGTGCTGACATATCTCTATAAAAATTTGCTTTGTGTAAAGGTACGGTTTTTTTTGCAAAATACACCGTTTCTCCCTAAAAAAATTAACCACAAGGCGTTATCTGCCCCCAAAAAACAACTTTCCGAGGCAGAAAACCGGGGTAAAACAACATTTCGAGGCGACCATCAAAGGCAAAGAGGGTCGTCGTCTTGTGATCGGTTGTGCGGTTTTGCGCTGCAAAGGTAAGCATTTTCGCAGGCTTTCGCAAAGAAGAGAGCCCCCTTTTCTCAAGAAAAAGAGCCATATTTCCCAACTTCTCCATAGGAGGATTTGGCGCTTTCGGATTTTTTGGCTATCTTGCCAAGGCGAGTAACCCCTAAAACAATAATGCGTATGAAACATGTGTTAAGGTGGCTCCTATCAGCCGTTATTGTCGC
>CAZRJU010000126.1:0-4297 GCA_964600455.1 uncultured Alistipes sp.
AAAACTTTAATTATTTTTGTATCAAATCCTGTAACACTTTTTTAGGACGATACAGCGCAAAATAGAAAATATTTACCTTTTTTATCCTCAATTAAGAAAAAAGTGTTATCTTTGCCTCGTTATGTATACCCCTTACAGTAAGCGACAGAAAAATTTATAATTAAATAACACGCTAAACATGAAAAAACTTTTCCTTTTGATGTTGTGCACGGCCATCAGCCTGGGTGCTTATGCCCAGAATGCTGACGAGGCTCCTGCACAGAAGCCCAGCCACAAAGGTTTCGTTACCAACGGTTTCTGGGATAACTGGGAGGTATCTCTCGGCGTAGGCCCCGCTACCGAGAACATCGGTAACGACTTCGGTTCGTTTGACCACGGTTCGTTCTGGCACCGCATTGGTTGGGAGGCCAACGTTTCGGCTACGAAGTGGTTGCACCCGGTATGGGGTCTTCGTCTGCAGTTGCAGGGCGGTCAGTTCAAGGATTGGCGTTCGGCTGATGCTGAGAGCCCCGAGCGTACCCCCTTCATCTACATCCACACGGACGTAATGATGAACCTCTCGAACTGGATTGGCGGCTACCGCGAGGATCGCGTTTACTACGCTGTACCCTTCATCGGTTTCGGTTACCAGGCCCTCGACTTCACCGACGCTGCTGCTGAGCACGGCTACGGCAAGAACGACGAGTATGCCTTCACGGCCGGTTTGCTCAACAAGTTCCGTGTTTGCGAGTGCATCGACCTGAACCTGGAGCTCAAGTGGTGGTACTTCCCCGAGAACGATCACGCCATTTCGCGCGGCGGTAAGACCATCAGCGCTTGGAGTGCTACGGCCGGTTTCACCTACCGCTTCAACAAGCGTAACTGGGAGCGCAAGCCCGTATGCAGCACCGCTGACGCTGTAGCTTATGCTGCTCTGGTTGCCGAGAAGGATGCCGCCCTGGCTGCTGCTCAGGCCGAGATCGAGGCCCTGAACGCACGTCCCGGCGAGCGCATCACGGATACCGTATTCTTAGGTGGTAAGATGGTGATCTTCTTCGACATCAACAAGTCGGAGCTGACCGAGAAGGAGATGATCCGCCTCGACCTGAAGGCCGAGCAGATCAAGAACGGTCCCGCCGATAAGGTATACAGCATCGAGGGTCACGCCGACCCGCAGACGGGTAACCCCACGATCAACCAGCGCCTCTCGGACGAGCGTGCCAAGGTTGTTTACGACTACCTCGTAGCCGCCGGTGTTAACCCCGAGCAGTTGACCTACGTAGGCAAGGGTGATCGCTTCGAGCCCTTCCCCTCGATGGAGACCAACCGCGTTGCTATCATCGACTAATCCGATGCGGCCGGAAAGGCTGCCCAAAGAGAAGATGGAGGTGCAGCCAAAGCACCTCCATCTTGTTTATATCCACCGCCCCAAGATAACGAACAACCCATTAAGACCGCGATCATTATGAAACGATTTACCCGGAAACAACCCTACCATGGGCTGCTCTTCAGCCTGATCCTGCTGCTGATGACCACCCCGGCAGAACTCTTCGCTATCGTAAATGGGCCTGTCGAGAAACGGGATACAACCCGTAGAGAGGTGCGAAGGGCAGATGCCGAACCCCTTGAAGCGGGTTCGGCCCTTCCAACTTTTCAAGGTGGAGGCCTTAAAAAGTTCCAGAAGTGGGTGAACAAAAACATCACCTTCCCGAAGGAGATCACCAATCCCGCTATCTCGGGGACGGTTGTGGCAAGCTTCATCGTGGGGATCGACGGATCCATCAACAAAGAGGATATCAAGATCGAAAGCTCCCCTAACCCCTACTTCTCCTTGGAGGTATTCAATGTATTGAGCCGATCGCCCAAATGGGAACCGGGCATACAGGATGGGAGACCCCGTCGCTGTAAGTTCATAATCCCCGTGGTATTCAAAAACAATCGAACAACCCCCGGATACGCTCCTGCCCCGAGAAGAGCACCCAGGGTAGATAGTGGTAACGCCCACTATCGTCAGCAACACTACTAAAACCGAAGCTCGGAGAGATATACCCACTGCCCATCCCGATCGCTCTATCCGGGGGCTATCGACCAAAAGCATACAGCGAGAGGCTGCTCAACACTTAAGTTAGGCAGCCTCTATTTCTATATATGCTACCTCTTATTATAAATATAGGTATCCCCCTAAATAGAGTAAAAAAACGAAGAAAAAGCGCTCTCCTACTAAAATTTTAGTAGAAATATTTGTTCTACTAATTTTTTAGTAGTATATTTGCATAAAGAAAAGAGAACTCACAAAGATTAGCGCTAAAGATGAATAGAAAGAACCTAACCGAACTGACCCGTGGCGAGGAGGAGATCATGCAGATCCTCTGGCAACTCGAGAGCGGGAATGTAAACGAGATCATCGAACATCTCGAAGAGCCCAAACCCAAGTATACAACTGTGGCCACCTTCCTAAAGATCCTCGAGGAGAAGGGATTTGCCCGCCATGAGGCGGCGGGTAAGAGCAACCGCTACTACCCCACCATCGAGCGCGAGGAGTATGCACGGGGGCGGGTCAATGCCATGTTGAGCTCCTACTTCGGAGGCTCCCTCTCGCAACTGGTAACCTGCTTTTCGCGCCACGAGAAGATCTCGATCGGGGAGATGAACGAGATCGTGGAGCTGATGGAGCAGGCCCGCGTAGCCAAAGAGAACAAAGAGACGAAATAGTCCCACCAAGCCAAGTGAACCAAGATGAACAACACGCTGCTATACCTGATTGAGGTGATCGCCACAAGCGCTATCCTTTATGCCGCCTATACCCGCCTGATGGAGCGTCACACGACCTTTGCCTGGTGCCGCCTCTATCTGATCTCGCTTCCGATTCTGTCTATGGTGATCCCCGCGCTTCAGATCCCGCTCTGGCCGGCGAAGGTGATCCCGATCGCCGCCATCGGGGGCCCGATTGGCCCGGGGGTGCAGGCCGCCATTGAGCCCGCTACGGCTACAATCGGCACGGAGGAGCTGTGTCTGGGGATCTACTTGGCCGGGGTGGTGGTGATGATCTCGCTTTTGGTCTATCAGCTGCTGCAACTCTATCGGCTCAAGGTGGGAGCAGAGATCCGAAAGGAGAACGGGGTATGTTTAATACGTACCGCCGGGCCCATCTCCACCTTCTCGCTCTTCAACACCATCTGGCTCTGGCGCGGAATTACGGGGGAAGAGCTTTCCACCATCCTGCGCCACGAGATGAGCCACATTCGTCATCGCCACTCCTACGAGCGCCTTTTGATCGAGAGCTTCAAGGTCGTACTCTGGTGGAATCCCTTTGTCTGGATGGCTGCACGCCGCCTGAACGAGGTAGAAGAGTTTGAGGCCGACCACGACGTGCTCACGCAAGGGGAAGAGATAAACCACTATATAGCCACTATTTTCAAGCATGCCTTCGGTTATAGTCCGGACATAGCCAATGGTCTGCATGATTCCTTAACCAAAAAACGATTCAAAATGATGATTGAAAAGAGGAAGAGCCGCTACGCACGGCTCCGCATGGCGGCATCGCTGCCTTTGATAGTAGGACTCATGATCAGCTTCGGCAGTACTGCCCGCGCCACAACCCAAATCGAGGAGGGGATTAGGGTCGTTGCCGCGAGCGATCAAGAGCCGATCGTAGTTATCGAGCAGGACAACAAAGGGCAAATCGGGGAGTATGGCCAAAGCATGGTCGATCCCACGATCGTCGAGCACATCTCGATCTATAAAGAGGCGTCCGAAGAGTTGACTGCCCTACTCGAGCCATTGGAAATTACGCTCTCGGCCGAGGAGATCAGCGCAAGAGGAGTTGTTTTCATACGCCTCTGCGACAGCGCCAACCTGGTCCGGGAGGGTGAGGAGGCTCTCTACTCGGGCCTTGTACTGGATCGCTCGAAGAGTCCCGTCGTAGGGGCCGTTATCCGACTAAAGGGGAGCGATCGAGGTGTAGTCAGTGACCCGGAGGGCCGCTTTACGATCCGTGCTACACGAGGCGATGAGGCCGAGATCCGCATGGTCGGCTTCGAGGATTGCACCTACCGTTTCGGAGGCAACAAAAACGCGAAGATCTACCTCCACAAGGAGGGCACCGAGGCCGAGAATTTCTACCTGCTTGAACCCTCCGCCACGGAGGAGAAGGCCGAGCCGGTCCAGGAGGTACCCGCCACCTTCGGCAAGGGTTCCCTCACCGAATTTCATCAGTGGGTAGCCGGCAACCTGAAGTACCCGCAGGAGGCTGTACAGCAGGGCATCCAGGGACGTGTGATTGTCTCATTCCTCGTTGACAAAGAGGGCAAAGTAGTCA
>CAZRJU010000127.1:0-4287 GCA_964600455.1 uncultured Alistipes sp.
TTGACCTGCTTTTTTGTCTCGGCATCATAGGCACCATCAAGCCAAAGTTGCGCTTTGGCCAACACTTGCTGTTCTAATTCGTTTGCCATAGTTATAGGTTTTGTTTATAGTAAATTCTTCGTCGAATCCATTTTTTCTATATGCAAATATAGGATTTTTTTTTCAAATATTCACTATCAGAGAGTTAAAAATCGACTACAAAAAAAGCATTGGTTTTCTATATATAAAAAAAAGAATTTTCCAACACTTTTTTCAGAATCTTTTTGCGAAATTATTTACAACTTTGCCGTGTCAAAGTGATCCAAACAATCCACGACAACTTAACATGATTTCTAACACGCAGACATATAGCGATATGTGGCAGGAATGCCTTGCCCATTTGAAAACCCAGACCACCGAGGAGGAGTTCGTCAAGTGGTTCGAACCCATCGTTCCGTTGGAGTTCGACGGCACGACTCTGCGCCTGCGTGTACCCAATGCCAGCTACGTCTACCAGATCGAGAAGAACTACCTGAAGTTCCTTCGTCCGATTATCTCGCAGTACTATGGCCAGCAGACCAAGCTCTACTACGCCATTCCCAAGCCGCAGGCGACCCCTTCGGCCGAGATCGACACCACGGAGATTCCGCGTGTGATTGCTCAAACCGACACTGCAAATATACAAAATTATAATCCGGTAGCAATACCCGGCATTCGTCGTCCCTTCATCGACCCCAACCTGAACCCCGGATTGAAGTTCTCCTCCTTTATCGAGGGAGACTGCAACCGTCTGGCCCGTTCGGCCGGTATGGCGGTAGCCATCAACCCGGGAAACAACCCCTTCAACCCCTTATATATATATGGTGACTCGGGGCTGGGCAAGACCCACGTGGTGCAGGCTGTCGGTCATGAGATTCGTGAGCGCCACCCCGAGTTGCGCGTGCTCTACGTCTCGATGAACAAGTTCCAGGCGCAGTTCCAGCGTGCCTACCTGAGCGACAAGAAGGGCGAATTGAACGACTTTATCAACTTCTACCAGATGATCGACGTGCTGATCATCGACGACATTCAGGAGTTGAGTGGCAAACCCGGCACACAAAACGTATTTTTCAATATTTTCAACCACCTGCACCTCTCGGGTAAGCAACTGATCCTCACCTCGGATAAGCCTCCCGTGGAGTTGAAGGATATCGAGGAGCGCCTGCTGACCCGCTTTAAGTGGGGATTGACCACGCAGATTCAGACCCCCGACTACGAGACCAAGGTGAAGATCATCCGCTCGAAGATCGAGAAGCTGAATGTTACGATCTCCGATGAGGTGGTGGCCTATCTGGCCGAAAACATCTCGGCCAATGTACGCGAGATCGAGGGAGCTCTCTCGTCGCTGATCGCCAACGCCTCGTTCATGGGTCGCCGCATCACAACCACCTTAGCCAAGGAGATTCTCAAGGTCTATGTGCAGCTCACCCAGAAGGAGATCACCATCGACCACATCATCGAGGTTGTCTGCGCCCACCAGAACATCGACCGCGAGCGCCTGAACTCCACGGAGCGTACGCGCGAGGTGGCCCAGGCCCGTCAGGTAGCCATGTACTTAGCCAAGCAGCACACAAAGGCGCCGCTCACGGCCATCGGAGCCGCCGTCGGAGGCCGCAACCACGCCACGGTGCTCCACTCCTGCAAGGCCGTACAGAACCTGCTGGAGACCGACAAGCAGTTCCGCCACCAGGTGGAGGAGATCGAGAAGGCCGTACTGGCTTAAAAACAGCAACTTAAACTACGGGCCCGACACCTCGCTTTGATCGACGTTCGGGCCCGCTTTACACCCCTTCCTCAAAAAAAATCGACCCAAGATGGATCAACCCAAGATTGAGCGCATGTTGCGCCTGATGATGTTGCTCACGGCTAACACCACCTACACGGTGGAGGATCTGGCCGAGCGCCTGCAAATGTCGCGCCGCACCATCTACCGCTATATCGACACCTTCCGTGAGGCGGGCTTTGTGATCAAGCGTTCGGGAAACTTTATCCGTCTGGACAAGGCGTCTCCCCACTTCAAGGAGATCTCGCAGTTGGTTCACTTCACCGAAGAGGAGGCACAAATCCTGAAACGGGCCATCGAGAATGTCGACGACACCAACGTTCTCAAACAGAACCTCAAACGCAAGCTCTACTCGGTCTACGACAACAAGATCTTAGCCAACACGGTGGTCAAAGGACAGCAAGCCACCACCGTACACCGCCTTATCGAGGCGATCGAGGGGGAGCGACAGGTAATCCTCAAGGGTTACCGCTCGGCTCACGGTGGACGCACCGAAGACCGACAGGTGGAGCCCTTCTCCTTCTCGACCAACTACATCCACATCTGGTGCTACGACCCCAAGAGCCGTAGTTGCAAATCCTTCAAGACCTCCCGCATCGGCGAGGTCGAAGTGCTTGATCAAGGATGGCTCCATGCCGCCGAGCACCGCGAAGGCTTTACCGACATCTTCCGCATGAACGGCGAGGAGCGACTTCCCGTAAGGTTGGAGATGGGGTTGCGCGGTTATAACCTGCTTTTGGAGGAGTATCCCCTGGCCGAACGCGACCTACGGGAGCTGGGTGAGGGCCGTTGGCTCTTAGAGACCGAGGTCGCTAACTACGCCGGTGTGGGGCGCTTTGTGGCGGGCCTGCTCGACGACGTGCGCCCGATCAACTCCCCCGGCCTGGAGGAGTACCTTGACCGCTATATCCGCCTCTGGATCGACCGCAACAATAAGTAAATCAGCCGAATATACAGGAGAGGGTAGCAAGGGGCTCTTTCGGAACGATATGCCCCTTCAGCCCCAAACCTCCCAATACACCCGGTATTCCCGGTATTCCCGGTATTCCCGGTATCCCCAGGCCTTACACATGGGACATACCAAGCGTATTTCCCATTCATCCACGCAAAGGAAGTGCAAAATTTTCCGCATAAAATAAAAAGTGTCAAAAGTTGACAATCCCAAGATCTACCTTTGTGCCAACAAACCAATAAAACAAGAGGCTTATGTTAGAGAAGAGTTATGAGGTAAGCTGTCCGCGATGCGGGACAAAGAGTGAGATAAAGCACTCGTTAGGATATGGCAACCCGAGGAAAAGCGGGGTAGAGAGCGGGATAATCGAGACCCAGATACCGATGCGTTGCCCCCACTGTTTGATGCGACTCAACTTCTCGACAGAGGCATTTCGCGGGAGCCTGGAGAGAAAAGAGTAGAAAAAAACGAAGAATTCGCTACAAACGGCACAATAAATCGGATAATTTTTCTTATCTTTGAGAGGTTAATATCCTTTTGTGAAGGTTTAAGGAGAATAAACAGGCAAAGAACAGCAAAATGAAAAGGGTGAAACAGGGTGTATGGATGGCCCTCTTGTGGCTCGCAGTCCCCATGGGGGTTGGCGCACAAGAGCTCCCGCAAGGGGGCTATAGACCGCCACTCTTCACTGAAAGCCGTCCGATATGGTTTGCCTTAAACCCACTGACAAGAGGCCGATTGGAGGTAGGCAGCCCGGAGGAGTGGGCCGTGTTACAGGAGGAGCAGCGACGTTCCCTGCACGAGCGGTGGGCCCGGCAAGCAGGTTCGACACTCGACCCCTTGCGCGAGCAGCTGCAGCGCCGCTTTTCACGCCCGGTCAAGGTGAGTCTGCGAGTAGGCAATGCCTCGGTCAATAACTGGAGCCCCTTTCCGGATCGCGCCCTTGATGCCCGCGTCATCCGCTACCCGATGCCCCGATCGGCCGCCTACGGAAAACCGGCAAGAAGATAAAAACGAATAACAAAAAACAAAAGCAATATGGCAGAGAAAGTACAAGTAAATGCAGACAAGCTCAAGGTCTTGAATGCAGTCATGGAGAAGATCGAAAAGGATTTCGGCAAGGGATCCATTATGCGTATGAACAGCAACGAGGTGGCCGATATTCCGGTGATTCCGACCGGTTCGGTAACTCTCGATGCCGCCCTCGGCGTGGGAGGCTATCCCAAGGGACGTGTGATCGAGATCTACGGCCCCGAGTCCTCGGGTAAGACCACGCTGGCCATTCACGCCATTGCCGAGGCGCAGAAGCAGGGAGGCATTGCCGCCTTCATCGACGCCGAGCACGCCTTCGACAGCTTCTATGCCCAGAAACTCGGGGTGGATGTGGACAATCTCCTGATCTCGCAACCCGATAACGGCGAGCAGGCCTTGGAGATCGCCGACTCGCTGATCCGCTCGAGTGCAATTGATATTATCGTGATCGACTCGGTGGCCGCCCTGACCCCCAAGGCCGAGATCGAGGGTGAAATGGGCG
>CAZRJU010000128.1:0-4193 GCA_964600455.1 uncultured Alistipes sp.
CAGGCTGCCGTTGAGCAGATGCAGGCCGAGGGTAAGTCGATCTCGCTCTGCCACTTCAACTACATCAACCCGCTGCCCCACGGCGTAAAGGAGATCTTCAGGAACTTCAAGAGGATCGTTGTCTGCGAGCTCAACGAGGGTCAGTTTGCCAACTACCTGCGTTCGCAGCACCAGGAGTTCTTCTACGAGCAGTATAACAAGTGCGAAGGTCAACCCTTTACGGTGGTCGATCTCGTGGCTAAATTCGAATCCTTAATGCAGTAAAACTATGGCACAGTACAACTATACACAGGCAGATTTTAAGAGCGACCAGGAGGTACGTTGGTGCCCGGGTTGTGGCGACCATGCCGTCCTGAACGCCGTGCAGCGTGCACTGCCCAAGATTGCCGACCTGACCGATACGCCCCACCACCTCTTCACCTTTGTTTCGGGTATCGGCTGCTCGTCGCGCTTCATCTACTACATGAAGACCTTTGGTTTCCACTCCGTACACGGCCGTGCCAATGCCGTGGCTACGGGTGTCAAGACCGCCAACCCCGAACTCAGCGTATGGGTAGCCTCGGGCGACGGCGACTCGTTGGCCATCGGTGGTAACCACTTCATCCACGCCATTCGTCGCAACGTCGACCTGAACATGATCCTCTTCAACAACGAGATCTATGGTCTGACCAAGGGACAGTACTCCCCCACCACCAAGCTGGGTAAGATCACCAAGACCTCGCCCTACGGCACGGTCGAGAAGCCCTTTACGCCGGGTGAGTTGGTGATCGGAGCCAAGGGTACCTTCTTTGCCCGCTCGATTGATATGGAGGTGGCCACCACGCAGGAGTGCCTCGTGGAGGCAGCCCAACACAAGGGCATGTCGGTTGTGGAGGTGTTGCAGAACTGCGTCATCTTCAACGATAAGACCCATGCTGCCTTTGCCGGCGACAAGGCCACGCGTGCCAAGCATACCATCACGCTCAAGCACGGTGAGAAGATGCTCTTCGGCGAGAACAAGGAGAAGGGGCTCGTTTTCGAGGATATGAAGCTCAAGGTGGTTACCGTCGGTGAGGATGGCTACACCTTGGAGGATGTGCTGACCCACGATGCCCGCACGCAGGATACCACCCTGCACGGGCAGTTGGCCGGCATGAAGTACCCCGACTACCCCGTAGCCTTGGGTGTCATTCGTTCGGTGGAGGATTCCACCATCTACGATCAGGCCGTTTCGCGCCAGGTCGAGGAGGTGAAGGCTCAAAGCAAGATTCACTGCATGGAGGATCTGTTGCACTCGGGCGAGACCTGGACGATCGAGTAGGGGCTCAATCCCGCCAATCAAACCAAAGGGGCTGCTCAACCGAGATGTTGAGCGGCCCCTTTTTCATCGGGTATTTTCTCCGATTATCCTGACAAGAAACCCGAACAGGCTGTACTAAAACGTACCTCCCGTTCGGGCTGTTCTTTGGAGAGCCTTAAAAAGCGAAGGCTTACCGGTTAGAATTACTTGGAGAGCTCAGCGATAGCCGCCTTAGCAGCCTCGACCGATGCACCGGCCGTTACATTCTGCAAGGCTGCAATAGCCTGGGGCTTCATCTCCTTGGCGTTGTAGGCTACACCCAGCAGGTAGTAGAGGTAGCTACTATCCTCCAGATCGGTCTGATACATGGCTGCCTCCTCGGCCAACTCAATCACCTTCGTATAGTCCTTCTTGCCGTCATAGGCCTGCACACGGAGTTTGAGGGCCGCGGCGTTCTGGGGATCAGCCGTGAGCATCTGCTCGGCTACAGCAAGCATACCGTCGAAGTCGCCATTCTGCTGGAAGCCGGCCACCATGTTGTTGGTGTAGCGTTTCACAAACTCCTTCGCCTCGGCAGCCTGCTCGGCATACTTGGGATTGGGGTTGGCAGCCTCCTTATTCAGGATGGCAAGGCCCTGGGTATAGTTGCCCAACTCGCAGTAGCAGCTACCCAACCAGTTAGCCATCTGGGCATTGCGGGGATCCGACTCGTAACCCTTGGCAAAGATCTCGGCAGCGGTAGCATAGTCGCCTGCATTGTAGGCCTCACCACCCTGCTGCTGATAGATCATACCGATCAATCGCTTGGCGTTGTTCTCGGTCTTGGTTACATCATAGAGGATGGCCAGGTCGAGCGAACGATTCGCCTTCTCCAGTGCAGCCTCATAGTTCTTTGCCTGCAACTCGGCCATAGCCAAACGGAAGTAGCAGTTGGGAACCAAGGTCTTGGCCGTAGCGGCGAGCTTCTGCTCATCGGCGCTCTCCGAGAGCTGGCCATCGGCTACAACGGTCTCCAAGGCGGGAAGAGCCGTAGCGTAGTCCTTCGCCTGGTAGGCCGTAACACCGGCATTGTAGGTTTCGGTAAGGGTCTGGGCCGAAAGGGTGTATACCCCGACAAGGGCCACAAGGGTCAACAGAAGTTTTTTCATCGTTCTAAATATGGTTTTATACGTTATTTATTAATAAATTCCTTTTCGTGCCAATACGCCAACGGGTATTTCCCTCTTTTTTGGCAAAGGCAACCGCAAATGTAGGCAATCTTTTTTACATATCAAAAATTTAAGCCACTTCCTAACGTAAGGCTTCAAAAAATTCACGCATCAGGGCCTCGCACTCCTCGCGTAACACCCCGCTTACCACCTCGGTTTTGGGGTGGAAGATCCTCTCGGAGTAGCAACGGTGGCCGCGCTTGGGGTCATCAGCTCCCCAGACCACACGGCCCACCTGGCTCCAGGCGATCGCTCCGGCACACATCACGCAGGGCTCAACCGTCACGTAGAGTGTACACTCGGGCAGATACTTCCCACCTAACGCCGATGTGGCCGATGTGAGGGCCACCATCTCGGCATGGGCCGTGGCATCGTTCAGGCACTCCACCTGGTTGTGACCGCGTGCGATGATACGATCACCCGCCACAACGACGGCTCCAATGGGGATCTCCTGCTCATCAAACGCACGTCGGGCCTCGTTTAGTGCCTGACGCATGAATCTTTCATCGCGCTCCTGCTGCTTTTCCATGGCGGGAAGGGGTTATCGGCGCACTCGCCTGGCGGGTCGCATGGGGCGGGGACGAGGAGCCGGTACCGTGTAGTGGTGATTTTTGATGGTGATCGAGAGCTCCTGCCGCGAACGGATCGGATTGCCCAAGGGGCCATGACCGGGCTCCCATTCGGGCGAGAAGAGGATCACGCGCTCAATCTCCTGCACCAGGCGGGGATAGAGCTGTTTTGAGGCAAACTCCTCGTCGGTAAGCGACGTGCGGCCATCGACCTCCACATAAAAGGGCTCCTCCACGCGTACATGGGGCACATCGGGTGGCAACATCCCGAAATCGTGGCGCAGATTGGCCAACACCCAGCGCTCAAAGCGCTCCATATCACCCCCCTCGAAACGGGGTTTGGCTCGCTGTTCAACCTCATCCTGACGACGACGCTCCTCCTTCTGGCGTTGGCGCTCGGCCTTGCGGGTCATGGAGGTTGAATCGTGCTTGGCCTCGGCCTCCATAGGGGGCAGTACGGCCAAAAAGAGCAACAATAAAACAAGGTATCTCAACATAGTTCTCATGCTTTAGCTTCTAAAGCTTTCTTGCAAAGATAATAATTTTAGGTTGAAATATGGCTAATGAGCAAAAAAACGTTAAATTTGCGGGGTTAAAACCGTGTATTCAAACAAACAAGCAATAAGAGTTATGTATAGATCTCACACTTGCGGGGCTCTTCGCGCCGCAGATATTGGCCAAAACGTAACGCTGGCCGGATGGGTGCAGAAGGTGCGCAACTTGGGTGCCATGACCTTCATCGACCTCAGAGACCGCTACGGCATCACGCAGATTGTAGTGGAGGAGGGTTCTCCGGCCGAGGCCCGCGAGGTAGCCTCGCAGTTGGGCCGCGAGTATGTGCTCCAGGTAACGGGCCGCGTAATCGAGCGCTCCTCGAAGAACAGCAAGATGGCAACCGGCGATATTGAGGTGGCTGCCGAGAAACTCACCATCCTCAATGCAGCCGAACTGCCCCCCTTCACCATCGAGGAGGTCTCGGACGGTGGCGATGACCTGCGCATGAAGTACCGCTATTTGGATCTGCGCCGTCCTCCCTTGCAGCGCAACATGATCCTGCGCCACAAGATGGCCCAGGAGATTCGTCGCTTCCTCGACCGGGAGGGATTCCTCGAGATCGAGACCCCCTATTTGGTAGGC
>CAZRJU010000129.1:0-4177 GCA_964600455.1 uncultured Alistipes sp.
TACCCTCGGGATAGGCACCCCACAGACGGATCAGCATCGTGATCAGACCGATACCCACACCATAGACCACCATGCCGCTGATCGACATGGGCGAGGTAGCATAGTCGGTAGCCATGTAGACGGCACCGAGGATCGCACCACCGGCCAAGAGGTGGAACAAGGGGAACTGCCACAGGGCTGCACCCTCACCGCCACGGCCCAAGGCCACAACAAAGGCGAAGAGTGCCATCGTGGCGAGTACCACAACGGGAATGTGCCACGAGATCACCTTACGCCACAAGAGGTAGAGGAAGCCGACGAGCAGGGCCAATGCAGCCACCTCACCAAGCGAACCCGGAATACCGCCGAAGAGCATCGACGAGAAATCCACGCTGCCCAGATCGCCACCAAACTTAATGGCAGCCAGCGGTGTAGCACCCGAGAAGGCATCCACGGCACCTGCGGGTGCAGGGAACGTGGTCATCTGCACCGGATAGGCGATCAACAGGAATACACGACCCACCAAAGCGGGGTTAAAGGGGTTCTTACCCAGACCACCGAACGACATCTTGGCGATACCGATGGCCACCAGGGCACCGATTACGATGAGCCACCAGTCGATCGAGGCGGGAAGGTTGAACGAAAGCAACAGACCGGTTACAACAGCCGAGAGGTTGCAGAGAGTGGACTTACCCTTGACCAGATACTTCTGGATGAGCCACTCGAAAGCCACACAGCTCAGGATGGCGACGGCCGTTACGCGCAGCACATCCCATCCGAAGACCCACACCGAGACAGCCAAGGCGGGCAGCAGCGCAATGATCACATCGAGCATGATCCGCTGCGTGGACTCGGGGCCGTGCACATGAGGTGCGGGTGCAACTAAAAGTTTATTTGCCATAATCTTAGACTTGTTTCTTACATTGATTTACTTTTGAGCCTTCTCGGCAGCAGCCTTTGCAGCAGCCTGACGGGCACGGATCAAGCCCATCACCGTCTGCTTACCCAGGCGTACATAGTCCAACAGAGGCAGATTGGCCGGGCAGGTAAACTGGCAGCAGCCGCACTCGATACAGCTCGTGATCTCGTGCTGCTCCATGGCCTCCCAGTTCTTCTTGCGGGCCATCTTCGAGAAGTAGTAGGGCTCCAGACCCATCGGGCATGCGGTGATACACTTGGCGCACTTGATGCAGGCCGACTCCTCGCGGCGCTTGGCCTCCTTCTCCGAGAAGATCGTAACACCCGAGCAACCCTTCGTTACGGGCGAAAGGAGGTTGACCATGGCACGACCCATCATCGGGCCGCCATTTACCACCTTACCCGTATCCTCGGGCAGGCCGCCGGCTGCGTCGATCAGCGTCTGAATGGGGGTACCCATACGCGTCAGGAGGTTCTTGGGGCTCTTCACGCTCTTACCCGTGAGGGTTACCACGCGCTCGATCAGGGGCTTGTTCTTCTGCACAGCCTCATAGACGGCAACCGTCGTCGAAGCGTTGCATACCACGGCACCCACGTCGATCGGGAGGGCGGGAGGAGGAGGAACCTGACGACCCGTGACGGCAGCGATCAACTGCTTCTCACCACCCTGCGGATACTGCACCTTCAGGGGCATGATCTCCACGCCCTTGTAGGCCTGAGCCAGTTTGGTCAGGTGAGCGATGGCATCGGGCTTATTGTTCTCTACACCCACCACGGCACGCTCTACGGCGAGGGCCTTCATCAGGATCGTAACACCCACCAACAGCTCCTCGCCACGCTCCAACATGGTACGATGGTCGGAGGTGAGGTAGGGCTCACACTCTACGGCATTGATGATCAGGATCTCGGCCTTCTTTCCGGGAGGTACCGACAACTTCACGTGGGTCGGGAAGGTAGCACCACCCATACCTACGATACCGGCATCCTTGATCTTGGCAATGATCTCCTGCGACGAGAGCGAGCACTCGCGCTTGAGCTCCGTCGAGCGGTCGATCGTCTCCACCCACTCATCACCCTCGCGCTTGATGGTGATCATGACCTGACGCAGGCCCTGACCATTCTCCACAAGGTCGACGGCCGTTACCGTACCCGAGATGGGCGAGTGGATGTTGGCCGACATGAAACCACCTGCCTCGGCAATGAGCTGACCGGTGAGAACCTTGTCGCCCTTGGCTACCTTGGCTACGGCCGGAGCACCGATGTGCTGTGCAAGCGGAATGTTGACCACATCGGGCAGGGGAAGTACCTCAATGGCTACTCCGCTGCTCAACTTGTTTTCCTGGGGATGAACTCCACCAATGGGAAATGTCTTCATATCTCTACTGTTTTTTATTTACTCTTTTTTCTCCGCCATGGGTTTCTCTACGGGAGCAGCAGCGGGCTTGGGGGCCGGTGCAGGCTTCGGCTCCTTGGGCAGGGGATCCATACCCACGAGCGTAATGGCACCCGTCGGGCACTCGTTCACACACTTGCGGCAGAGCTTACACTTCTGCGAGTCGATCCAGGCCAGGCCGTTCTCTACGGTGATGGCACCAAAGGCGCATACCTTGGCACACTTGCCGCAACCGATGCAACCGGCCTTGCAGGCCTTCATCGTCACGGCACCCTTGTCTTTCGAGACACACGATACGTAGACGGCACGGTTCTTCGGCCACTTCTTGCGCAGCTCGATCACATGTTTGGGGCAAGCCTTCACGCAAGCACCGCAGGCCGTACACTTGTCGGCATCAACCTCCACCAGGCCCGTCTCGGGATTGAGGTGAATGGCATCAAACTGGCAAGCCTCCACGCAGTCGCCATAGCCCAGACAGCCATAGGCGCAACCCGTCTCGCCGGCATAGAACGAGGCCGAGATGGCGCACGACTTCGAGCCATCAAAGGTGTTGGTGCGGGGACGCTTCTGGCAGGTACCGCCACAACGCACGGTAGCCACCTGAGGCTCCTTCTCGGGGGCTACCTTGCCCAGATAGGCCGCACAGGCCTTCATGCAATCGGCACCACCCACCGGACAGAAGAGCTCCGAGATGTCGTCGCGCGTTACGAGCGCATCGGCCATACCGCGACAACCGGCAAAGCCGCAACCGCCGCAGTTGGCACCGGGCAACATCTTCTCGACTTCGTCGATACGGGGATCCTCCTCCACCTTAAACTTCTGTGCCACAAAGTAAAGAATCACTGCGGACAGAACTCCCAACGCGCAAAGCGTCAGAACTGTTAGTAGTAAAGTTTCCATTAGCTTTTAGTTATTGTAAAGTGAATTGTTTTTTCAATCTTGTGGCGCAGCAGGTAAATCCCCGCATAGTAGAGCGCCAATCCCACCACCGAGAGGAGTGCTGCCCAACCCTCCTTCAGGCCCAATGCCAGAGCTCCGATCAGGAGCACCAAAAGGGTCACGAGCGCCCCCACATAGGCAATCAATACCGCCTTGAGGGCCATGCGCTGCTCCTCGGCCACAACCACCTCGTCGCCTACGGCAAAACGGCCCTGTTCAACCCCCTTGACCTCGATGATCTTCTCCGAAGTCTCGCTCATGCCGCACATCTCGCGTGCCCGACAACTATGGCAAGCCCCACTGGCCACGATGGCTACATAAACCACCCCGGCCTCTACTCGACGAACCTCGCCTCTATGTTGAATCGCAGCCACAGCTGTTATGTAGTTTAGTCTTTTGTTATTCCCGAGCCATCTTCATCCAAGGCCGGCCTTATTCCCTTTATTTTAGGCGAGCAGATTTTGTGCTAACGCCGGGTTGGTATGGATGGGCTGTACTTGAAGTACTGCCCATTCTCAACAAACCAAAGCAGTGCAAAATATGCCGTATAAAATCAAAAAATTAGTTGAGGTCGCCATATTTACTCGTCAACGGCATCAATCGCTCATGGCCGAAAGCACAACTCGAAAGACGCAATACAGGGGGGAACTGGTAACGTTTCTTCTCGTTGCGCATGATCATGGAGTGGATCTTCTCCACCACTTCCGAATCAAAACCGGCATTGATGATCTCCTCACGGTGCTGTCCCTTCTCGATCATGCGGTAGAGGATGGCGTCAATCACCTCATAGGGGGGAAGAATGTCGCTATCCTTCTGGTCGGGACGGAGCTCCGAAGAGGGCTCTTTGTCGAGGATATTCTCGGGGATCAGATCGTTAAATTCTCGGTTGATATAGCGTGCCAAGTCGTAAATTTCGGTTTTGTAGAGATCGCCCGTGGGGCTGAAGGC
>CAZRJU010000130.1:0-4137 GCA_964600455.1 uncultured Alistipes sp.
GCATCAGCGTCGTGATGTGAGCACCATCGACGTCGGCATCGGTCATGATGATAATCTTATCGTAACGCAGGTGCTCGAGGTTGAGGGCCTTGCTGTCCTCCTCGGTACCGATCGACACACCAAGAGCCTTAAACATGTTGCGAATCTCCTCGTTGTCCCACATTTTGTGCTCCTGCGCCTTCTCGATGTTGAGGATCTTACCGCGCAACGGCATGATGGCCTGGAACTTCGAGTTACGGCCCTGCTTGGCCGATCCGCCTGCCGAATCACCCTCCACAAAGAAGATCTCGGCATCCTCACGATTGCGGTTCGAACAGTCGGCCAGCTTGCCCGGCAGACCGCTACCCGAGAGGGGCGACTTGCGCTGCACAGCCTCACGCGCCTTGCGGGCAGCATGGCGGGCCTGGGCAGCCAACACCACCTTCGAGACGATCGCCTTGGCATCCTTCGGGTTCTCCTCCAGATAGTTGGCTAAGGCGGCCGACATGGCCTGATCCACCGCTGCCGACACCTCATCGTTACCCAACTTGGTCTTGGTCTGACCCTCAAACTGCGGTTCGGCCACCTTGACCGAAACCACGGCCGTCAAACCCTCACGGAAGTCGTCGCCCGAGATCTCGAACTTGAGCTTCTGCAACATACCCGACTCATCGGCGTACTTCTTCAGCGTACGCGTAAGGGCACGGCGGAAACCCGTCAGGTGAGTACCGCCCTCAATCGTGTTGATATTGTTGACATAGGAGTGTACATTCTCCGAGAAGGAGTCGTTATACTGCATGGCCACCTCCACGGGCACACCGTTGCGCTCCGTGTCGAGGTAGATGATCGACTCGGTGATCGGCTCACCGCGCGTGGCATCCAGATACTTGACAAACTCCTTGAGACCCTCCTCCGAGAAGAAGTGCTCGCTGCGATACGCTCCATTCTCATCCTGCTGACGACGATCCGTAAGCGTGAGGTGAATTCCCTTGTTCAGGAAGGCCAACTCGCGCAGACGGTTGGCCAGGATCTCGTAGCGATACTCCGTCGTAAGGGTAAAGATGTCGGCATCGGGCTTAAAGGTGATCGTCGTACCGCGATCCTCGCAGTCGCCCATGATCTCCACCTTCGAGGTGGGTACACCCTTCGAGTAGGTCTGCTTGTAGATCTTGCCGCCACGGTGAATCTCGGCAACAAGCAGCGTCGAGAGGGCGTTCACGCAGGAGACACCCACACCGTGCAGACCTCCCGAGACCTTGTAGGAGCCCTTATCAAACTTACCACCCGCGTGCAGGACGGTGAGCACCACCTCCAGAGCCGACTTGCCCTCCTTTTCGTGCCAGTCGGTCGGAATGCCTCGGCCGTTGTCCTTTACCGAGATCGAGTTATCTTCGTTGATGGTTACAAATATATCGGAACAGTGGCCCGCGAGCGCCTCGTCGATCGAGTTGTCGACCACCTCATAAACCAGGTGGTGCAGACCCTTCTCACCAATATCGCCAATATACATGGCCGGGCGCTTACGCACAGCCTCCAAGCCCTCTAAAACCTGGATATTGGAAGCGGAATACTCCTCTTCCTGTCGCTTTACATTTTCTAATTCAGTACTCATTGTTTCTGCATTCGAAATATCGTACAAAAGTAAGTATTTATTTTGAATTTTACAACTCCTAAATCTAAAGATTTAGGGCCATTAGGCTCTTTTTTTTGAAAAGGGCACAAAAAAGGATGGCTCCACAACGGAACCACCCCCAAAAACATCTTAACCTTTCAATTGCTTACTTCACATTGAGCCGTTGATCGAGCCAACTCTTCAACTCCTCAACCGAGGGATCAATTGCAAGAATAGTTCCCTCCTTGTCGAGCAAAAATTTACCGCCCGCCGCATTATCCCGACCATACTGCGCCCACAGATGAATACGATCATCCAACTCGACCAACTGAACCCAAGGATAACCATCTTGTTCAATAGCATCCCTTAATTGCACCACATCTTCAGCCTCTCGGGCGACTCCCACAACCCGAAAACCCTGCTCCTTATACTGCTCATAGAGCGGAATAAGGGCTTTTGAGCCTCGACGACAAGGAGCGCACCACGAGGCCCACAAATCAAGCAAAACCAACTCGGCCCCTTGAATTAACTCCGAAAAACGATGCATTTTACCCACCAAATCGGGAGCTTCAAAATCGACATATCGACTTCCCACGCCCATCCTCAATCCGGCAAGTTGGCGTCGACAATATTCAGCAAGATAATGCCCCTCCAATGCTCCGGCATAACGCTGTTCATAAAGATCAAGCAGTTCTTGATCGGGAAGGGAGTAGGCCATCTGTTGAGCCAGAAGGGCATAGCGAGCAATAGTGGGCTCATGATCCAGGATTTCAAGCAGAGCGGCTTTTCGAGCCTCCTGATAGGCTTTAGTCAATGCCGCCATCTCGTCACTGAGCTGATCTTCAAAGGGAACCGCCCTCATCTCGGCAAAGAGAGCCAAGGACTCCTCCGACCCCTCCTCTGCGGCCTCAAAACGCTCAATCAACGCAGCATACTCTTTCGTATAAAAACAGCCACAACACTCCAACGAATCCGTTTCCTCATAATACGATTCACCCAGACGACTCAACACCGCTTTATAGCGTTCAAACTCAGCAGTTGCGCCCTCTCCTTCGACACAATTCCGCTCATATTGCTCTTCAGGATAGAGTGTTAGACGTAACGTGTCTCCATCAACAATAAAATGGATCGGGTGCCAAGAGCCACGCGCTTTCTCTTCAGAGAAGGAGAGGGTGCAATAGTCCGGCGCATCAAGTCTAAGATCGTAGGCGAACGTTCCATCATGGATCTCAATCCGAGCAGCAGGACGCGAGCATAGAGCCGCCTCACCGTCAATATGCGTGTAGAGCTCCAAAACTTCGGACTCGGGTCGATCTACTACTGTTCCGACAATATGGCATTGAACAGGTCTTTCCGAATGGGTAGAACAACCCAACAAAAACAACAATCCGACCAATAAACCCAGCGGTTTCATCTCCAGTCAGTTCTATATTTTCAACATTTGATCCAGATCCACCTCCTGCATCCTCCCCTTCGAGAAGAGGAGCGTACGGGCAGGATAATCCTCAATAAGGGCCGTATTGTGGGTCGACATCACCACAGCCGTACCCGAAGCCGCAATCTCACGGAAGAGCTCGATAATCCCATCTGCCGTTACGGGATCGAGGTTCCCGGTGGGCTCGTCGGCCAAGAGGAGTTTCGGCCGATTCACCAGCGAGCGGGCTATCACCAAGCGCTGCTGCTCACCCCCCGAGAGCTCGAAGGGCATCTTGTAACTCTTGTTTTCGAGCTGCACCAAATGGAACACCTCGTCGATACGCTGCCGAATCTCCTCCTCGCGCCGCCACCCCGTGGCCCGCATGACATCGTAGAGATTCAGAAAGACATTACGATCAGGCAAGAGTTGATAATCCTGAAAGACAATGCCTATGCGGCGACGCAAATGGGGAATATCACTCCGCTTGAGGCGGCGCAGATCGTAGCCCACCACCTCACCATCGCCCTGCAAAAGCGGCAGTTCGGCATAGAGGGTCTTCAGGAGCGACGACTTGCCGCTACCGACACGCCCGATCAGGTAGACAAACTCCCCCTCCTGCACACGCAGGTCAACCTCCGAGAGGATCAACTCCCCCTCGCGAAGCATCCGCTTGGGCGAATAGTTCCCATAGCTGCCGTCGGCATGATAAATCGAGACGTTGTGCAGGTCAATCACCCGCTTTGAAGCGCGTTCCATCCTTCAATATTTTAGGTTGTACAAAGATAGGAAAAATTCAAGATTCAAAATGCAAAATGCAAAATTATTTTTGCTGTGCGGGGGGGGGTGAGCGATGGAAATTATGGGATTGCCCAGGGCGTATTACCGCGGGGGCGTTAGCCTGGGAATGATGGGAATTTAGGGAGTGATGGGAATTATGGGACTACCCGAGGCGTATTACCTAAAACTCATTGCCTAAAGCAGCTTACCCAAAACAATTTCCCCAAGCAAGAAAGCAATTATGAATTTTGAATTTCCTCCTGGGCCTCCCATTATTCCCATTATTCCCAGAGCTCCCGACTCACCCCCCCCCGAAACCCCGATTGTGTTGCCAGAAGGCTGCACCTGCGGT
>CAZRJU010000131.1:0-4106 GCA_964600455.1 uncultured Alistipes sp.
GGTAGTGGTCGGCCCCGCCAACGGGTTCCCAGTGGAAGCTGACCTCCGAGTGGGAGGCGTCGATATTGCGGGTCGTGGCCGTGAGGTCGGGGGCTGTGAGGTCGTTGCCGTAGCCGTAGTTGAGGGTGAAGTGTGCCACGCGGCCCATCTGCAGCTTGACGGCCTTTTCGCCCTCCTCCGTGAGGCCCGTGCGCGAGATGGGGATCAGCTTGCTCTCGATGTGGTCGCTTTCCGAGGAGTAGGGGGTGAAGGCGGGCGTTGCCACATAGGGCCCCGTATAGGGGATGCAGGCGGCCCAGAGCGTGTAGCTGCCATCGGCCTCGGGCTTAAGGTGCGAGGTGTTGATCGTGAGCATCGAGCCGCGGTTGGTGGCGTCGAAGCCGTTGCCGTCGTAGAGGTTGGCATTGCCGAAACTCCACTTGCAGTACTTGTCCCGCTCGTTGGCAAAGACAATACGCGAGTCGCCTCCGATGGTGAGGTGGTGGAAGTTGTAGCCGGCAGGGAGCCCCTTGACGGTGATCTTCATGTAGGCCAACAGGTGCTGAAACTTCGTGCGCACCACCCCCTCCGTGTCGGGTGTGGCATCCGAGGCCCGCAGGATGATGGCCGCCTTGTCGGGCGAGGTGGCCGTGGGGGTCTGCTCGCGCGGCACGTTGAGGCGGATAAAGCCGTCGCTGCCCTCACTGAGCGAGGGATCCACATCGTTGACGGGATAGTTGGCCCAGAAGCCGGCAAAGGCACTCTTGGGCAGAATGCCCGTGTAGAAGAGCTTTTCGGTGGTGTAGGAGCTGCTGCCCGGGTAGCTCTCGCCTACGCGGTAGGGGGCGGGCAGCGAGTAGGTGAATTGCGCGGCATATTGATCCTCGGCGTATTGGGCCGTGAGGCTTGAGTGGGTACGTACGTAGTAGTAGCCCCGCGATTCGACGCTTGCCACCTCCCAAAGGAGCAGATCATCCCCTTGCGTGAAGGCTACATGCTGGTTGCCCGCCTCATCCGGGCCCATAAATTCGGCACGCGAGCTTTCGTCGCTGATCACCTCCACGCGCAACATCCCCTCGGGAAGCGGCTTTGAGATCGGCAGCTCGGGCTCCCAGGGTGTGGTGCACGCCGTCAGGGCTACGAGCGCTCCTATGGTGAGTTGTAGTATGCGGTTGATTTTCATGGCTTTAATGTATTAAAATTCTCCAAAGTCCTCGCCGGGTACGGGTTCAATATCCTCCTCGCCGCTCTCCGGCCCGGGGGTCGGTTCGGGCTCAGGTTCGGGCTCAGGTTCCGGCTCCGGCTCAGGCTCCGGCTCAGGTTCCGGCTCCGGCTCAGGTTCCGGCTCCGGCTCAGGTTCCGGCTCCGGTTCAGGCTCAGGTTCAGGTTCAGGTTCGGGTTCCGGCTCGGGTTCGGGCTCCGGCTCGGGTTCGGGTTCCGGCTCCGGTTCGGGCTCCGGTTCGGGTTCAGGCTCCGGTTCGGGTTCCGGCTCGGGCTCGGGCTCGGGAGTGGGCTGCTCCTCGCTGTAGAGTTCAACGAGGCAGGAGCACTGCTCCGCGGCCCCGTCGTCGCCCTCGACCTGCAGGGTGATGATCACCTCGCCATCGGGTGTTGAAGCGCTGAAATCGTGGGTATAGCCCTTCTTGAGCGATGGGCTCTCGCCCAGGGTCTCGTGCAGGCGCTCCTCGCCGATCGAGAGGGTGTAGCGGGCAATGCAGCCCACGTTGACCTCGGCCTCGAAGCGAATCTCAAGCGGGGTAGAGCGCTCGTGCCGACTGCCCGATGCGGGCGCCGTGATGCGGCAAACGATGGTTTGCTCCTTGTGAGGAGGGGTGGGCGTAGGGCCCTCGTCACTGCCACACCCCGTCAATAGGAGGGGAAGCAGAAGAGATAGGAGGTTGCGTTTCATGGTTTGTGTTGGTTTTCATGCGTTGTTGAGAGCAAAGATAGCCCTTTTCGGGGATATAGACTTATAAAAATTATCAAAAAGGCAGGAGAATTTGGGGAATTCAAGATTCAAGATTGGGGGAGGTTGTGCCAGGGGGGGGGTGATGAGATGGGAATTATGGGAATTATGGGAATTATGGGAGTACTGGGAATACCGGGATTGCCCGGAGCGTATTACCCAAAGCTATTACCCACAGCAAAGGCCCATTGCTATTACACTCAGCAATTACCCAAAGCAATTACCCTCAGCAAAAAAACAATTTTGAATTTTGAATCTTGAATTCCCTTCCGGGCCTCCCAGTATTCCCGGTATTCCCGGTATTCCCATCTCATCACCCCCCGGTACAACCTCCCCGCGGTACAACCAAAGAGCACCGATCCCCACTATCGGGGATCGGTGCCCAAAGTTGCAAGGCGCAGTGCTCTTTTTAGAGCAGCGTGGTGCGCTTGATGTAGTGGTGGTGCTCGCCGTAGCGCTCGAAGGCGGCACGATCCAGCTCCTCCTGGGCCGAAGGATCGGCTACCGAGATGATCAGGCGGGCACGCTCCTGGAGGGTCTTGCCATAGAGATCCACCGCACCGTGCTCCGTGACGAACCAGTGGATGTGGTTACGCGTGGTTACGACACCGGCACCCGGGGTGAGGATCGGGGCAATCTTCGATACCCCCTTGTTCGTTACCGACGGCATGGCGATAATGGCCTTACCGCCCTTCGAGAGGGAGGCTCCATAGATGAAGTCGATCTGGCCGCCCACGCCCGAGTAGAACTTCGTGCCGAGCGAGTCGGCGCACACCTGACCCGTGAGGTCGACCTGCAAGGCCGAGTTGATGGCCGTAACGCGGTCGTTCTTGGCGATGACGAAGGGATCGTTCGTGTAGCCCACATCCATCATCAATACACCCGGGTTGTCGTCGATGAAGTCGTAGACCTTCTGCGAACCCATCAGGAAGGTCGATACCATCTTGCCCTTGTCGATATTCTTGGCAGCGCCATTGATCACGCCCTTCTCCACGAGCGGCAGTACACCGTCGGCAAACATCTCGGTATGGATACCGAGGTTCTTGTGGCCGCCGAGCTGGGCCAATACGGCATTGGGAATGGCTCCGATACCCATCTGCAGGGTAGCGCCATCCTCGATCAGGCCGGCACAGAGCTTACCGATCTTGGTCTCCACCTCGTTGGGGGTGGTGAAGTGTGCCTCCTCGAGCGGGGTGTCATCCTCCACGAAGAGGTCGATCATCGAGCAGTGGATCATGGCATCACCAAAGGCACGGGGCACATGGCGGTTCACTACGGCAATTACATGCTCGGCCGTCTCCACGGCAGCCAGCGTGGCATCCACCGAGGTACCGAGCGACACGTAGCCGTGCTTGTCGGGGGTCGACACCTGAATCATGGCCACGTTACAGGGTACGGCACCTGAACGGTAGAGGCGCTGCGTCTCGGAGAGGAAGATGGGAATATAGTCGGCATAGCCGCTCTGCGTAACCTTGCGCACATTGCCACCCACAAAGAAGGAGTCGAGCTGGAAGACGCCCTCGAACTTGGGATCGGCATAGGGAGCCGGGCCCTCGGTGTGGAGGTGGTGGATGTGCACATCCTTGAACTCACCGTTCTCACCCCGTTTGCACATCGCCTGAATCAGGCACTGGGGAGCCGAAGCCACCGAACTGAGGTGGATGTGATCTCCCGACTTAATTACCTTCACGGCCTCCTCGGCGGTCGTAAACTTAATTTGCGTGTTCATCATCGTTTTAAGTATGATTTGTTTTAGGTTTTAGTTAGTACTTGCTTACTACTTGCTTACTACTTGCTTACTACTTGCCGGGCTTGACGGCTACCTGCTCGTAGCCCTCGACAATATCGCCCACCTGAATATCGTTGTAGGATTCGATGTTCAGACCGCAATCCATGCCGGTCGTCACCTCCTTCACGTCATCCTTGAAGCGGCGCAACGAGCCCAGACGTCCCGTGTGGATCACAATACCGTCGCGGATCACGCGGATCGGGGTGTTGCGCTGCAACTTACCCTCGCGTACCACACAACCGGCAATCGTGCCCACCTTCGAGATCTTGAAGGTCTCCAGCACCTCGGCCGAGCAGACGATCTCCTCCTTCATGACGGGCTCCAACATACCCTCGATGGCATCCTTGATGTCGTTGATGGCATCGTAGATGA
>CAZRJU010000132.1:0-4088 GCA_964600455.1 uncultured Alistipes sp.
CAGGAGAAACTGCGCAACGCCTCGCTCTTCAACCAGGGCTTTATGACCACCGAGTTGGTGGCCGCCGCCCTCTCGGATCTGGAGATCCACAACCTGCGGGAGTACACCTCGCCGATCGACATCAACGCCTTCGAGAAGCAGGTGCTCAACCAGAAACGCGGCCTGATCGAGCAGATCTCCCCGCGCTATCGCTACCCCTACTTCAGCCACATCTTCGATGGCGGCTACTCGTCGGGCTACTACTTCTATCTCTGGGCCGAGCTCTTGGATAAGGATGCCTTCGAGTATTTCCGCCAGAGCCCCGATCTCTTCAACCGCGATATTGCCGAGAAGTTCCGCCGCGAGGTGCTCGAACGAGGCGGTGAGGCCGACGGAATGACCCTCTACCGGAACTTCCGTGGAGCCGAGCCCTCGATGACGCCGATGCTCAAGGGACGCGGCCTGTGGCAGGAGCCCGAGGCCGAGCCCGTGGAGGAGGTGGAGATGCCCGATCCCAACGATTTCTAACCCCCCCCTCTCCACCCCGAATAAAAAACGACTAATCCTAAGTAAGAAAACCTTAGACAAGCATAGAACACAATGAAAAAATTTCTGTTTATGAGCCTTTTAGTTGCTGCTGCGGTAGGCTGTGTGGATCGCACAATGCCGAAAGCCGAGCTGCCCGAAATCGACACCACCAACCCCCTTCTGGGGGAGGAGTGGAACACCCCCTATGAGACCCCTCCCTTCGACCAAATCAAGCTGGAGCACTTCGAGCCCGCCTTTGATCAGGCGATCGCTGTGGCGCGTGCCGAGTTGGATGCCATCATCAACAACCCCGCCGCTCCGACCTTCTACAACACGGTGGTTGCCCTCGAGCGTCAGGGCGAACTCTTGGGGCGTGTGGCCGGTGTCTTCTTCTGCCTGATGGGCACCGATACGAACGACCAGATGCAGGAGATCGCCCAGCGTGTACAGCCCAAACTGGTGGCTCTGCAGAATGATGCCAGCCTGAATCCCGTGCTCTTCGAGCGCGTAAAGGCGGTCTATGAGCATCCGGGTTGGGGCCTTACGAAGGAGGATAAGGTGCTGCTCGAGAACACCTACAAGGGCTTCGTGCGTGGCGGTGCCGCCCTCTCCGAGGAGGACAAGGAACTCTATCGCCAATACTCGACCGAGCTCTCGCAGGCCAGCCTGCTCTTCGGTCAGAACTCGCTGCTCTCGACCAATGCCTTCTCACTCAATATCACCGATCCGAAGGTGGTGGCCGAGTTGCCCGACTTCGTGAAGGAGTCGATGGCGGCCGATGCCAAGGCCCGCGGTGAAAAGGGTTGGACGGTTACGTTGCAGGCTCCGAGCTATGTGCCTTTTGTTACCTACTCAACCAACCGTGCCCTCAAGGAGAAGCTCTGGACGGCCCGTTCGCAGATCGCCCTGGGCGGTGAGTATGACAACCAGCCCATCGTGAAGCAGATCGTCAACCTGCGCCTCAAGATGGCCAACCTCTTGGGCTATCCCACCTTTGCTCACTATGTGCTCGAGGAGCGCATGGCCGAGAATCCCGCCACCGTTAATGGCTTTTTGAAGGAGCTGCTCGATGCTACGAAGAGCTATGCCCGGGCCGATTACGAGCGTGTGAACCGCTATGCCAACGACAAGGGCTTCGAGGGCGAGTTGATGCCCTGGGATTGGGCCTACTGGAGCGAGCAGTATAAGAATGCGACCTACGCCATTTCGGACGAGATGGTGAAGCCCTACTTCGAGCTTGAGAATGTAAAGAAGGGGGTATTCCTCCTGGCCAACAAGCTCTACGGTCTCACCTTTACTCCGCGCACCGACATCCCCCTCTACCACCCCGAGGTTACGGTTTATGAGGTGACGGACGAGACGGGCAAGATGATGGCGATCCTCTATTTGGATTTCCATCCCCGCGCCTCGAAGCGTGCCGGTGCCTGGATGACCGACTTCCGCGGCATGAAGCGTGTGGACGGCGTGGAGACCCGCCCCTTGGTGTCGCTTGTGATGAACTTCACCAAGCCCACCGAGACGACCCCCTCGCTCCTCACCTTCGACGAGGTGGAGACCTTCCTGCATGAGTTCGGCCACGCCCTGCACGGTATCTTGGCCGAGGGTACGCACGGTTCGCTGACCGGCACGAATGTCTACCGCGACTTCGTGGAGCTCCCCTCGCAGATCATGGAGAACTGGGCCGTGGAGAAGGAGTATCTCGACCTCTGGGCCGTACACTACCAGACCGGTGAGAAGATGCCCGAGGAGTTGGTTGAAAAGATTGTCAATGCCCAAAACTACCTGGCCGCCTATCTCAACGTGCGCCAGCTTCAGTTCGGCATGACCGATATGGCATGGCACTCGCTCGAGGAGCCCTTCGAGGGCGAGGTTGAGGCCTTCGAGGTGGAGGCTGCTGCCCCCACGCAGATCCTTCCCGTAGTGGAGGGTACGGCACTCTCAACCTCCTTCGGCCACATCTTCTCGGGAGGCTATGCAGCCGGCTACTACGGCTATAAGTGGGCCGAGGTACTGGATGCCGATGCCTTCTCGCTCTTTAAGGAGCGTGGTATCTTCAATCGTGAGGTGGCCACTTCATTCCGCGAGAACGTTCTCTCGAAGGGTGGTACCGAGCATCCGATGAAGCTCTACGAGGCCTTCCGTGGTCATAAGCCCGCCACGCAGGCCCTGATCGACCGTATGAACCTTGATCAAGAGTAGTTATGGCGCTGTTATCCCCACAAGAGCGTCGCGCCATCATTGA
Source organism: uncultured Alistipes sp. (assembly GCA_964600455.1). Taxonomy (GTDB): domain Bacteria; phylum Bacteroidota; class Bacteroidia; order Bacteroidales; family Rikenellaceae; genus Alistipes. Next base: position 2,750 of record CAZRJU010000132.1, read on the forward strand.
CCTGATCCATCGTGAGGTGATCCCCGCCATCGGCTGTACCGAGCCGATCGCGGTGGCCCTCTGTGTGGCGCGTGCCACCGAACTTTTGGCCACGCTGCCCGAGCATATCACCGTGAGGCTGAGTGCCAATGTCCTGAAGAATGCCATGGGGGTCGGAATCCCCGGTACGGGTGGCATGATCGGTCTGCCGATCGCAGTGGCCTTGGGGGCCCTTGTCGGCAAATCCTCCTACCGCTTAGAGGTGTTGCAGGATGCCACTCCGGAGGCCGTGGAGCGGGGTAAACGCTTTATTGCCGAGGAGCGAATCACGATCGGTCTTAAGGAGGGAATCGAGGAGAAACTCTATATCGAGGTGGAGGCTGTGGCGGGTGAAAACCGCTCGTTGGCCATCATTGCCGGGGGCCATACTCGCTTTGTCTACGAGGAGCATAACGGCCATGTCGAGCTCGACAACCGTACCCCCGTGGGGGCCGAGACCACCGAGGCCGACCTTCCCCTGACCCTGCAAAAGGTGTGTGATTTCGCCTTCGACTCTCCGCTCGAGGAGCTTCGCTTTATTCTGGAGGCCAAGCGCCTGAATAAAGCAGCCGCCGAGGCCTCTTTTAAGGGGGAGTACGGCCACTGCCTGGGCCGCACGATGCGTAAGGAGGATGAGTTGCGCGTGATGGGCGACACCCCCTTCTCGCGTATCATCTCCTACACGGCAGCAGCTTGCGATGCCCGCATGGCAGGTGCCATGATTCCCGTGATGTCCAACTCGGGCAGCGGAAACCAGGGAATCACTGCCACCCTTCCCGTCGTGGTCTATGCCGAGGAGGAGGGTGCCACCGAGGAGCAGCTGATCCGTGCCTTGGCCCTGAGCCACCTCACCGTGATCTACATCAAGCAGAGTCTGGGTCGTCTCTCGGCCCTTTGTGGCTGTGTGGTGGCTGCTACGGGATCGAGTTGTGGTATCACCTACCTGATGGGAGGCGGCTACCGGGAGATCTCTTATGCCGTAAAGAACATGGTGGCCAACCTGACCGGTATGATTTGCGACGGTGCCAAGCCCAGTTGTGCCCTGAAGTTGGCCAGTGGGGTCTCCACAGCCGTACTCTCCGCCATGATGGCCATGGGCCACCACTGCGTAACCTCCGTGGAGGGAATTATCGACGACGATGTCGACAAAACCATTCTCAACCTCACCCGTATCGGCCGCGATGGTATGAACGAGACGGATCGGTTGATATTGTCGATTATGACCTCCAAATAATATTTTGTTGAGATAAGCGGCCATCTGCTGCCGCTAATAATTAAACCGCGAACGGGACGTACATTCAGTACTACCCGTCCGCGGTTT
>CAZRJU010000133.1:0-3972 GCA_964600455.1 uncultured Alistipes sp.
CCGCAAGTTCTTCGGCACGCTCTACAACACCTACTCGTTCTTTGCCCTGTACGCCCACCTCGGCGACGGATTTACGGGCCGCGAGGAGGAGATCCCCATGACCGAGCGCCCCGAGATCGACCGTTGGGTGATCTCGCTGCTGAATACGCTGATCGAGCAGGTTACCGAGTCGCTTGAGGATTATGACCCCACGCCGGCAGCCCGCGCCATTCAGGCCTTTGTCGACGACCTTTCGAATTGGTATGTACGCCTGAACCGCAAACGCTTCTGGGCCAAGGGTCAGAGCAAGGAGAAGTTGGCCGCCTTCCAGACCCTCTACACCTGTCTGGAGTGCGTAGCCAAGCTCTCGGCTCCCTTTGCCCCCTTCTTTGCCGACCGTCTCTTCCGCGATCTGAACGCCGTGAGCGGCCGCCACAGCGAGGAGAGCGTTCACCTGAGCCTCTTCCCGAAAGCCGACAAGGGGCTCATCGACAAGGAGCTTGAGGAGATGATGGCCTTGGCACAGCGTGCCTCGTCGATGGTATTGGCCCTGCGCCGCAAGGTGAATATCAAGGTGCGTCAGCCGCTGCAGAAGATCCTGATTCCGGTATTGGACAAGGCGATGGCCCGCCAGATCGAGGCCGTCAAGGGCCTTATCCAGGGGGAGGTGAATGTCAAGGAGATCGAACTGATCACCGACACGACGGGTGTGATCACCAAGCGCATCAAGCCCAACTTCAGGACCTTAGGCCCGAAGTATGGTAAGTGGATGAAGCAGATTGCCGCCTTGGTGGCCGGCTTCTCGCAGGAGCAGATCGCAGCCGTAGAGAGTGGCGAGTTGCACACGCTCGATATGGGGGGCGAGTTCATCGAGGTGGCTCCGTCGGACTTCGAGATCACCTCGGAGGATATGCCCGGATGGCAGGTTGCCTCGGAGGGCAAGCTCTCCGTCGCACTCGACATCACCATCACCGAGGAGTTGCGTTCGGAGGGTGTGGCACGCGAATTGATCAACCGCATCCAGAATATCCGCAAGGATTCGGGCCTCGAGGTTACCGACAAGATCGAGGTGGAGATCCAAAACAAGGAGATCGCCCTGCCGGCAGCCTCCTTTGCCGACTACATCGCCCAGCAGGTGTTGGCCGAGAAGATCCTCTTCACGGAGAGCCCCGCAGGTGAGATCGTTGTGGATTCGGAGATCGACGAGATTCCGCTCAAGATCGCCCTCACGAAGCGATAGAGCGCCGAAAGCAACACGCATACTGCCGGATGGGGAGCCCGATTAAGGGAAACTCCCCATCCGTTTTTTTGTAGCACGGGGAGATTTTTTTAGCGAAAATTTGGTTATCTCGAAAAAAGTGTTTAATTTTGAATAAACGTAATAGAGAAAGCGTATGGCTGAAATGGAAAAAACCCGATACACCGATGCTGAATTGGAGGAGTTCAAGGAGCTCATCCTGCAGAAGCTGAAGAACGCACGCTCCGATTATGAGACCCTGCGTGCCACAATTACGCATGCCACATCGAACGACACGGAGGATACTTCGCCCACCTACAAGGTGCTCGAAGAGGGGGCTGCCACCCTCTCCAAGGAGGAGAATGAGCGCTTGGCTGCCCACCAGATGAAGTTTATCCGCAACCTGGAGATGGCCCTGATCCGCATCGAGAACAAGACCTACGGCATCTGCAAAACCACCGGTAAGCTGATTCCCAAGGAACGTCTCATGCGTGTACCCCATGCAACCGAAACCATCGAGGCCAAAGAGGCAAGACGATAGTAATTAAGCCCAAATACATCGAACCACCTAAAAGCGCCCTCACTGGGGCGCTTTTATGGTTTATGGTGAAGCGACAAGGAGGATGCCGAGGCAAGTGATCATAGGGATATTGCTCGCTGTTTTGTGGAGTGGAGGGCTCCATGCCATGGAACGGCAGGGGAAGCGTGACACCCTTCGTCGGGCAACCACTCTCCTCCACGAAGAGGTGGTCGACTCACTCCCCGAGGCCCGCAACCAACGCCTCTACGACAGCCTTAGGGCCAAGGCCGGTCGCCGCACCCTGTCACGTCTGCTCTACAACTGGCTCACGGTAAGCGATCGTGAGGAGCCGATGGTATCGGGTCTGGTACTCAAGCCCGAGAAGATCTACGGACGCTATGCCGGCTGCACAATTCGCTCGATTCGGATCATTCGTCACGAGCCCTTTGACAGCTTGGGCAACCGTCTCGAACGCATTGCCAACAAGATCCACGTCCTCACCCGCGAACGCATCGTAAGGCGCGACCTGATCTTTAGAGAGGGCGACAAGGTAGACCCCGACGAGTTGGTCTACAACCTGCAGCTGCTCAAGGGACGCAGCTACATCTCCGATGCCAAGATCTTAGTACGGCCTGTCGAGGAGAACCCCTCAGAGGTCGATATCGAGGTGATCACACGCGACAGCTGGACCATCACGATGGATGCCTACCTGAAGCGTGGCGGCGAGACGATGATCGGCCTCTCGGACGACAACATGCTGGGCTGTGGCGATCGCTTTGCCATCAAGACCCACTTCTCCCGAACCGACTTCTCCTATGGGGGGAACAGCATCGAATTTCACATTCCCAACTTAGCGGGCTCGTTCTATGAGGTGGACTTCGACGGCGGACGCGAGTTCGAGCTCTCGCGCCTGAAGGTCAAGATCGAGAAGCCCTTTATTCGCCCCACCGACTACCTGCTCGGTAGCTCCTTTTCGCGCGAAAAAGAGCACTACACCTCGCGCCATACGGGGCTGGAGGAGCTCTTCCGCACCCAGGAGCTTGAGCTCCACAGCGGCTTTTCGCACCAATTCACCGCCATTCGATCGAGCCTCTACCTCCTGGCTCAATACTCCCGTCAACGCTACGGCGAGCGCCCCGAAGTGGCTCCGCGCTACAACCCCATCTTCCATGAGCGGGATCAGCTGCTCGGCTCGGTGGGTCTCTACCGCGAGCAGTTTATCACGACCAACATGATCTTCGGCTACGGCACGCGCGAGTATATCCCGACGGGCTATCGTGCCGAGCTGACCGGAGGCTATATCTGGGGCGAGTTTTACGACGACTACTACGTGGGCATGGCACTGCGCGGTGGCGACTACACCTCGAAGGGCTACTTCTACGGCGGCATCGAGCTCGGGAGCTACATCAGCGCCACGGGGGGCCTCTGGCACCGTGCCGGCATGGATCTCGACCTTAAGTGGTTCTCCAATCTGCTTGCGATCAAGCGCTGCCATCTGCGCCAATTTGCCGAGGTGAACTACACGCAGGGGTGGCGTCGTCTGCTGGGCTACGACGAACGCATCTCCTACAACGACGACAACGGAATACGCATGATGAAGGAGGATCCCAACGGCTTTACCCGCATGGCCATCAATACCGAGACGGTGGTCTTTACCCCGCTGCAGCCCTGGGGCTTCCGCCTCACCTTCTACGGCTACTTCGATTTCGGCACGATGGGGTATCGGGACAACCCCTTCCAAAACGCCTTCTATTCGTCGTTGGGTTTCGGCGTAAGAATCAAGAACGAACGCCTGATCTTCGGTGCCGTGCAGTTGCAGTTCGGTATCGCCTTGGGCAAGGGCGGTCTGCTCGACACGCGTTGGTTCGAGGCCTCAAGCCAGGGTAGCTACCAACGCTTCGAGTTCCGCCCCAAGGAGCCCGAATTTGTCGTCTACGAGTAGCCCCCCATCACAAAGCACTACCCCACCGCCGCACCTTCGCATTTTTGGCCGCAGACCTCCGAGAAAAAGATTTTTCACGCTTTTTCTTGAAGAAGATTTGCATTTTTAAGAAAATGTTTCTACATTTGCACTCCGAAACGAGGAAACTTGTTCGGCGGGGCAATAGGGTCTGATGGCCGAGTGGCTAGGCAAAGGTCTGCAAAACCTTGTACAGCGGTTCGAATCCGCTTCAGACCTCAAAATCAAATGGGCAACAAGTTGATATACAACGAGTTGTCCATTTTCTTTTTGTTT
>CAZRJU010000134.1:0-3827 GCA_964600455.1 uncultured Alistipes sp.
TCCTGCTCAACCTCGACTCGGAGACCGAGGGCGAGCTTTATGTGGGTTGCGCCGGCGGTATGGATGCCAATATCACCCTCCCCTATGAGGCTGTTGCTCCCGAGGCCGGATTGGCCGCACTGCGCCTGACCGTTAAGGGACTCAAGGGTGGCCACTCGGGTATTCAGATTGTTGCCCAGCGCGCCAATGCCAACAAGACCCTCTTCCGCCTTTTGAACCGCACTTCGATCCCCGTACAGGTGGCCGATGTGGATGGCGGCGGTCTGCGCAATGCCATTCCGCGTGAGGCGGTTTCGACAATCCTCCTTCAGCCGGATCAGGTAGAGGCGTTCCTGGCAGAGGTAAAATCTTTCGAGGCGATGATCATCAAGGAGTACGCCGGCATTGAGGAGGAGATCGAGATCTTCGCCGAGCCCTGTGCCCTGCCCGAAAAGGCGCTGCCGATGGAGGCCTCCAAGCGACTGGTAAGTGCCGTGGTGGCCTGCCCCGACGGTCTGCAGAAGATGTCGCTGGCCATGCCCGGTCTGGTGCAGACCTCGACCAATCTGGCCCGCGTGGTGAGCGACGGTCAGTCGGTGAAGATTCAGTGTCTGTTGCGCTCGTCGGTACGCTCCGAGAAGGAGGCGCTTGGCGAGTCGATCGCTGCCGTCTTTACCTTGGCCGGCGCCGAGACCGAACTCTCAGGCTCCTACGATGGTTGGAACCCCAACATGCAGTCGCCCATTCTGAAGGCCATGCGCGAATCCTATGATGCCCTCTATGGCCAGCTGCCCGCCGTTACGGCGATCCATGCCGGTCTGGAGTGCGGCATCATCGGCTCGAACTACCCCAACCTGGATATGATCTCGTTCGGCCCGACGATCTGCTACCCCCACTCGCCCGACGAGAAGGTGGAGATCGCCTCGGTAGGAAAGTTCTACGACTTCCTTACCCACACGCTCAAGAACGCCCCGCTTAAATAGTCCCTTTACATGATGAGCGGTGCGCACAAATGGTTTGTTATCGTCAACCCCGTGGCCGGTTACGGCCGCGGGTTAGACGACTTTCCTGAGATCTCCAAACTGCTGCGCGAGGAGGGGGTTCGCTACGAGCCGGTCTTTACCGAGCATAAGTGCCACGCTACGGAGCTCACCGTAACGGCCGTAAAGAGTGGCTACCGCCACATTATTGTGGTGGGGGGCGACGGCACGTTGCACGAAGTGGTCAACGGCCTCTTTATCCAGCAGGAGGTCGATCCCCGCGAGGTGATGTTGGCCGTGATCGCCGTGGGAACGGGAAACGACTGGGTGCGCACGATGGGTATCCCCCCCAGCCACCGCGACGCCATTCGAGCCATCAAGCAGGGCTACACCTTCCTCCAGGATGTGGGAGTGGTTACCTACGAGGAGGCCCACTACCGCCAATCGCGCTACATGGCCAATGTGGCCGGCGCGGGATTCGATGCCATGGTTGTCAAGCGGGTCAACCACCTTCGCCAGAAACGTCGCTTGAGAAGTTGGAGCTACACCTGGTGCATGATCCGCACCTTCTTTGGTTACAAATCGACCGGTATCAAGATGTGGATCGACGACGAATTGGTCTACAACAACCTGTTGCTTTCGATCGCCATCGGTATCTGTAAGTTCAACGGAGGAGGCGTGCAGCAACTTCCCAAGGCGGTGGCCGACGACGGGTTGCTCGACATCTCGCTTGTACAGCCCATCCACTTCTGGCATGTGCTCTTCCGCCTCCACTACCTCTTCAACGGCAACATCTACTCGATTCGCCACATTCTCCACAAGCGCGGCCGTAAGGTGAGGATCGAATCCTCGCCCGAGATTGCGGTCGAGGTGGATGGCGAATTGCTGGGAGCCACACCGTTGGAGTTTTCGGTGCTCCCCCGTGCCATTAACATCATCGTATCGGAGGAGTTTTACAAAAATCAACCTCAAGTCTAAACAGCCATGAAGAGGGCCTTTTATCTGCTACTGACCACCTGCCTGACGGTGCTCCTTGTTGGATGGAGATCACCCGGTGCCCTCTATGATACGGCCTGGGCCGAGCTGCTGCAACGTCCCTCGGCCTACGTCCCGTGGGTCTGCCTCTCCACACTTGTCGGATGTTGGATCGCCCTGCGTCTAAGTAAACCACGCCATGCACGCGAGTATCTCTATTTAGCATTGCTGAGTTGGCTCTTCCTGCACATCCTGCTTGGTTTTGGATGTGGCTTTTATGCCGCAGCCGAGGAGACAAGTCTCCTCACCAACCTGATCATGGGAATCTCACAAGCGGTTGTCTACCTCTTCCTTTCGTTCTTCTACTTCTGGCTCTCGCTGCCGAACTGCCTCTTCTCGGCCTATGCCACCTGGGGGGCCAGCCGACTGTGGCGACAATACCGCGTAGCACACAAGCGCTAACGAAATGAGCCTGTCTAACAAGTTTTAGACAGACTCATTTTTGTGTCGGGAGTTGTATAATAAGCGGGATTTCAAGGCTTGCGAAGCCCGAAATAGCGGAGTTTACTTAGACGTAAATGAGCATTTTGAGGGCGAGTATAACACCGAAATCACCTTATTAGACAACTTCTTTATTAAAAGCGGTAGGATAGGGTCATCGCAGCATGGTGACGAACAAGATCGGTTGTATAGCTCGGCGACTGATCCAGCACCTCCATAGGGCCGCTCTCCGGGGTATAGGTCGAACTGAAGAGATGATAGGGAGCACTCTTCGAGGAGCTGTACTGATAGGCCAGATCGAGCGAGAGACGCGGCGAGAGACGGAACCCCACACCGGCGGCATAGGTGAGCGTCTGCTCCGCTACGGGAGCCGAGCTGAGCAGTTCGGCATTGCCAACCGGCGAGTCGGACCAGGCAAAGCCGGCCCGCAAAGCAATCCGCTTGACCGGCTTGAACTCCACACCCAGACGCAGGTTATTGGTGGCCTTGAAGCGCTCCTTCATCACCCCTCGCGCATAGTAATCGGCATCCGGAATCCAGAAGGGGGTATTCTTCGTACGGATCCCGTTGTACCAATCACGCTCATAATCCAACGAGAGAATAGCCCGATCACCAATCGTGTAGGAGAGGCCGAACATCAGGCGAGCGGGGGTGGCAAAACGCCACGCATCATCCCCCACATCGCTCCACGAACCATTCGTATCGAGATCCGAGGCAATCTGCTCCCGGCTATCGTTGTTGTAGCAGAGGGCGGCCATCTGCCCGGCGTAGTGGTGGTCGATCGAATAGATGGTCGGAATATGCACCGCCACGCCCAGGCGCAAGGCCTGAATCGGGCGGTAGATTGCACCGAATTTGAAGTTGAAGCCCACACCATCCAAATCGGAGAGCTGATTGTAGTGCATGTAGTCAGCCTGCTCGATAAGCTCCTCGCCTTGGCTGTTCAGGGCAGGGCGCCCTGCATAGTCATACTCCTCACCGTAGTAGATGTCAATCTCCTGCGAGATGCTCTGGATCCCTAACGTAAAACCGAGGTAGAGTTTATTGTCGATATTCATGGCAAGGGCCAACGAGTACTCCCCGATCGAACCGCGGCTACGCAGGTCGTAGAAGTGACCCACCGAGGCGTTGTGCCCCACCCGGTCGGCCTCCCAATAGAGTCCGTCGGCATCCTCGTAGGGGTTAATCAGGTAGGAGTTATACCCCATCATCGCTCCCCAAAGATCGGGCGCCTTCTGTCCGTAGTAGCCCAAGAAACCGTTTTGATCGGGATAGAGGTCGTTGACGGTCAGCTGTCCGGCCATCATCCGCAGGATTGAAGGCGAGGGCATCGTGCCGTTATAGGGAGAGGAACTCTGAAAAGAGGTATTGAAATTCAGATCGGCAATGCGG
>CAZRJU010000135.1:0-3818 GCA_964600455.1 uncultured Alistipes sp.
AAACTGCTTGGCCTCCTCGATCGCCTCCTCGGCCGATACGGAGAGCTTCTCCTGCTCGATGAGCTTCTTCTGGATGTAGTTCCAGGTGAACATCTGGAGGAAGGCATCGAAATCTTTCTCAATATCCTCCTTCGTGAACTTACCCTCGTTGATCACAAAGAGCCAACGCTTGAGGAACTCGGCCGGCATCTTCAGATCAGCCTTCTGCATCAGGAAGTTGCGTACCTGAAGCGTGAAGAGGTAGTCGCTCTCACGGCGCAGCTCCGACTTGATCTGCTCGTCGAGGAACTTATCCATCGTCTTCTCGTCGGTTACCTCACCCGAGGGGAAAGCCATCTTAAAGAACTCCTCCGTGAGTTCGGGATCGGCGAACTGGCGGATCTTAGTGATCTCCAACTCAAACTCGGGCTTGATGGTCTCGAGCTCCTCCTCCTTGACCGAGAGAACGGCAGCGCGCTGCTGGGCGCTCTTGTAGAGCTCGTTGATGTTTACCTGCATCTTATCGCCTACCTGCTTGCCGATAAAGGGCTTGCGCTCCTCCTCGGACATCGAGATCAGGCCCACATAAGCCTCCTGGATCTGCATATCGCCATTGTCGAGCGTTACGTTGAGGGCCTCATCCTTCTCCACCTTCTCGGCGTCAACCAGGCGGCCATAGCGGCGCAGGAAGTTCGAGCGGTAGTCGGCATGCATCTTCTTGTCAATCTTGATAGTCGAGTAGGTGAGCTTATCCTTCTCGGTGAGCTCGAGGTTGAGCTCGGGGGCTACGCCGCACTCGAAGATAAACTCAAACTCGGTGTTGTTCTCAAAGTCGAAAGCGCCCTGCTCCTCCGAGGGAATTACATCGCCCACGTAGTCGATCTTCTCCTTCTGAAGATACTCAAACACAGCGTTCGAAGCCGTGCGGTAGGACTGCTCGGCCACCATGTGCTTGCCATACATCTTGCGTACGATACCCATCGGCACCATACCGGGGCGGAAACCGGGAACGTTGGCCTTGCGCTTGTAGTTGCGCAACTCCTTCTCTACGGCCTCGCCGTAATCCTCTACACCCACCGTGATCTTCAGGACGAGGGTGTTCTCTTCGCGTTGTTCTTTTACGATATTCATATTTGGTCGAATGTTATATAATTTTCACTTTATGCTCCATTGGGCGCGCAAAGGTAGGAAAATTTATTCGGATTTCCCAATGTTTTCTCCCCTAAAGTGAAACTTTAGAGCAAACCTGCCTCGTAGTAGAGAATAATCTGCTCGATCATCCGATCCTCCCCCTCGGGATCATAGCCCGTCTTGAGGTCGTGGCCGAAGAGCTTGCCGATGGTCTGCCAGAAGCCCGCCACAAAACCGCCACGAAACTCGCGCAAGACCTCATAGGCCGTGTAGTCGGTCTCGCGGTCGATCAACTTGATGAGGACACGACCCTGCGTGCGGGTCATCTTCTTCAGAATAGGGGTATACTCCTCCTTGATCTGGTCGTAAACGCCCTGAATATACTGCCGTTGCTCACGGCGCGTAGGGAGTGCCGCCAGTTCGGCCTCCATCTCCCGCATCTTGGCCTTAGCCACCTGCGCCACCGGATAGACCCGCTTGACAGCCGTCACCAACCGATTCCAACGGCGCATGTCGATCCCGCGGGTATAGACAACAACGGGGCGGGCCTTAATATGATAGAGCGTGTCACCCTGCTCATCCACGATGCGATCAGCCACCACATAGCCCTGCGGCGCCCCACGACGTGAGCGACGTTGCGCCCGACACTCCAAGCCGAGTGTCGAGAGCACGAAAAGCAGGAGCAGAAAGGCCACCAACCGTTTCATCGCATCGAAAAAAATGTTTACCTTTGCAAAGATAACGAAAAAAGAGAACCAAACAGCATGCAAAAAGGAGAAATTATGTTGGAGAAGGGATTGTCGGCCAGCAGCACCACGACGGTAGTGGCCGAAAATACGGCGGCCCACATGGGCTCAGGTGATATGGCGGTCTTTGCCACCCCTGCCATGGTGGCCCTGATGGAGAACGCTGCCATGTTAGCCGTTGCTCCGCATCTGAGCGAGGGCGAGACCACGGTTGGCAGCGAGATGAACACCACCCACCTCAAGCCCTCGGGCCTGGGAATGGTGGTTACCGCGACGGCCATCCTCACAGCAGTCGAGGGGCGCAAACTCACCTTTACGGTGGGAGCACGCGACGGCGAGGGGCTGATCGGCGAGGGTACACACGTGCGTTTTATCGTTCAGCGCGAACGCTTTATGGCCAAGGTGAAGTAGAATTTTTGGAAGTAGGTTTGGAGAAGAGATAAAATTTGCTTACCTTTGCACCGCTTACGAGCAACGGATTGAACTGTGGTGTAATGGTAACACAGCAGATTTTGGTTCTGTCGTTCTGGGTTCGAGTCCCGGCAGTTCAACGATCGCCGCAGCAACAGACAAAGCAAAGGCGAAGCCGAAAGGCAAAAACTTCAAGGAGTGAATAAGCGATGCTTGCATCAGATTATTCACTCCTTGAGTTTTTTTGTGTGCAGTTGGCACACGCGCCTTTGCTTTATTGTTGCGCCACCGATCGAAACGGCGCGAAAGCGCAACGTGCGCCGTAACGTCGCCCCTTGCATCAGATTATTCACTCCTTGAGTTTTTTGTGTACAGTCGGCACACATGCCTTTGCTTTGTTGTTGCGCCACCGATCGAAACGGCGCGAAAGCGCAGCGTGTGCCGTAACGTCGCCGGGAGGGGGGGGTAAGGATAATGGGAGTGATGGGAATTATGGGAATGATGGGAGGCCCATAGTGGAATTCAAAATTCAAAATTAAGCCTTTGATATAGGTAATTGCTTTAGGTAACACGCTCCGGGTAATCCCATAATTCCCAGTACTCCCATAATTCCCATCTTATAACTCCCCACGGTACAACCTCCCATTCTCGCTCTCCACAGTACCCCCCGGCACAACAGAAAAATAATTTTGAATTTTGAATTTTGAATCTTGAATTTTCACTATCTTTGCCCGATATTATGTAAATACAAGAGAAAACGAGATAAGCTATGTTTGAAAATCTATCCGAAAAACTGGAACGGTCTTTTAAGATCCTGAAGGGTGAAGGCAAGATCACCGAGATCAACGTGGCCGAAACGCTGAAGGAGATCCGTCGAGCCCTGATTGATGCCGATGTCAACTACAAAGTGGCCAAGAACTTCACCGACGAGGTAAAGCAGAAGGCGCTGGGTCAGAACGTTTTGACGGCCGTCAAGCCGGGCCAGATGCTCACCAAGATCGTACGCGACGAACTGGCGCAGCTCATGGGTGGAACGGCCACCGACATCAACCTTCAGGGTAACCCTGCCGTGCTCTTGATCGCCGGTTTGCAGGGCTCGGGTAAGACCACTTTCTCGGGCAAGTTGGCCGCCTTCCTCAAGAAGAAGGGCCGACAGGTGTTACTCGTTGCGGGCGACGTCTACCGCCCTGCCGCTATCGACCAGTTGAAGGTACTGGGCAGCCAGATCGGCGTGGAGGTCTACACCGAGGAGGGCAACCAGAATCCCGTAGAGATCGCCGAGAATGCCATCAAACACGCCCGCTCGAAGAGCTACAATGTAGTGATTGTCGATACGGCCGGTCGTTTAGCCATCGACGAGGCCATGATGCAGGAGATCACCGCCATCAAGGCCGCCGTGAAGCCCTCGGAGACCCTTTTCGTGGTCGACTCGATGACGGGTCAGGATGCCGTTAACACGGCAAAAGAGTTCAACGACCGCCTCGACTTCGACGGCGTGGTACTCACGAAGCTCGACGGTGATACGCGTGGTGGCGCCGCCATCTCGATCCG
>CAZRJU010000136.1:0-3810 GCA_964600455.1 uncultured Alistipes sp.
TCGAGAAACCGGCGTACTGACGGATCGTCCAGGGACGCATTACATACATCGTCGAATAGGGGCCGCGCAGGAAGGGTGCCACACCTGCTGCATAGTTCAGGTGCTCCATTCCCTCGAGATCCTCTTTCGTATAGCCGCCCTTTACAGCAATCTGCTCGGCGGTCAGCCACGGTGTTACCTCACCGCAACCCTTCTTGGCGCAGCAGCTCGTTTGCTCGGCGCCCGCATATTTCAATTCCGAAAATTTAGCTCTCATAATAGGTCGCTTTTTAGATGCCCAACTCCTTGAGGTAGAACTTGAGCGTTTCGAGCACGTTGCTCTTTACGTTGATAAAGTTGGTGATGCCCTGTGCCTCCAACTCGGCAGCGCAGGCGGGAGCGCCGGCAACAACCAAGATGGCCTGACCATTCAACATCTCCTTGATCTGGGGGGCTACGGTTGCGTAATCATCGTCCGAAGCGCACACCACAACGATCTCGGCCTTCGACTCCAGAGCGGCCTTTACGCCCTCCTCCACCGACTTGAAGAAGGTGTTGTCCTGCACCTTGATACCGGCGCAAGCGAAGAAGTTGCACGAGAACTGGGCGCGAGCACGAGCCATGGCTAAGCTGCCACAGGTGAGCATGAAGGCCTTGGGCTCCTTGCCCGAACGATCCACCTTCAGACGCATAGCCTCGAAGGCCATGGCACCACGGTAGGGAACCAATACGTTGCCCTCCTCGGCCTTGCGCTCAACAGCGCAAGCGCAGAGATCCTCCGAAGCGGTCTCCGTGAAGTTGGGATACTGGTTGGCACCGAGCAGGATCTGACGGCGCGTAGCGATATTCTTATCCTTGGCAGCGGCCGAAGCCTTCACCTTCTCTACGATGAAGCCGGCCTCGAAAGCTGCCGTATAGCCACCCTTCTCCTCTACCTCGAGGAAGAGCTTCCAAGCCTCCTGAGCGATGCTCTGCGTGAGGGTCTCGATGTAGTAGGAACCGCCGGCGGGGTCAACGACCTGATCGAAGTGCGACTCATGCTTGAGCAAGAGCTCGGCGTTGCGGGCGATGCGCTGCGAGAACTCGGTGGGAGTCTCGTATGCGGCGTTGAAGGGCAATACCTCCAGCGTGTTGACACCGGCAATCGTAGCCGACATGGCCTCGGTCGTACCGCGCAACATGTTGACATAGGGGTCGTAGGCGGTCTGGTTCCAAGCCGACGTAATGGCGTGGGTGTACATCTTGCAGGCGCACTCCTTCTCGGGGTTGTAAGCCTTCACGATGTTGGCCCACAGCATACGGGCAGCACGGAACTTGGCCATCTCCATAAAGTAGTTGGCCGTAACACCCATCGAGAAGCGGATCTTGCGGGCGGCGGTATCTACCTTCAGGCCGTTCTCCATGAGACGTACCAGGTAGTCGTGACCGGCAGCGAGCGTGAAGGCCAACTCCTCAACGATGGTCGAACCGGCATTCGAGAAGTGCTCACCACTTACCGTGATGATGCGAACGTGCTTGTAAGCAGCCGTGCGCTCTACCAGGCCGGCGATCTTCGAGAAGCACTCTTTGCCACCCTCCGAGCAGAACTGACCCTTCACCGAGAGGCTCTTGATGATGGGGTCAATCACGAAGTTCAGGTGCAGTGCATCCTTCTCCAAGCCCTCCTTCTCTACCTTGTCGAGCACGAGCTGAGCCACACGGCCTATCTTGCAACCCGAGAAGGTGAGCTCAATGGCGCTGAGTTCGATACCCTGGAGCAGGGTGTCGATAAACTCGGCCGTAGCCTCCTGACCCGTAAGGCGGAACTCGAGCGAGTCAACACCGGCCATGAGGATCTTCTTGGCCTCCTCGTTGGCCTTGGCGGGGCACTCTACCTGCAGGGTCTGGTGTACACCCCAACGGTTGTGAGCACGCGTACCGCGCACATAAGGGAACTGACCGGCTTCGGTCTTCAGGTGCTCAATACCCTCGAGGTTCTCGGCGCGGTAGTAGGGACGTACGTTGAACCCTTCGGGAGTACGCCATACCAATTTGCGCTCATAATCAGCACCTTTCAAGTCCGCTGTAATCACCTCTTCCCATTTCGCCGTCTCGACGGGCGGGAACTCGGTGAACAGCTTTTCACGATTGGTTGTTGCCATAGTTTTTTGTTAGTTGATATTAGGATATGTTTGTCTCTTTTGTTTTGCTGTTTTTCAAGGCATAAAGATATAAACTATTTATCAAACGGCCAACTTATTGTTAAAAAATTAACGCTGCAAGCGTGCTTTTTCGCGCTTGCAGCGTTAGGCGATAAGGGTTGTGCTATGCCCGCTCGGGGGTGTGCTTATACTTGAAGATAATGGCAAAGAGCAGGGCTACAACCAAGGCGTAACCGGCAAAGATCATCCAGACGGTGGGCCAGCCGCCGCTCACTTCGGGACGTGCCACGAAGAATCCGTTGCTCCAAGCGCAGTAGTGGTTGACCACCTTGCCGGCAATCCAGGTGCCGATCGAGGCGCCGATACCGTTGGTCATCAGCATAAAAAGACCCTGGGCCGAGGCTTGGTATTCGCTGCTTGCCTCGCGCTCCACGAAGAGGGCTCCCGAGACATTGAAGAAGTCGAAGGCCACGCCGTAGACGATCATCGAGGCGAAGAGCGCCACAAGTCCACCGAGGCTCTCGGTCGATCCTACGCCAAAGAATCCGAAACGGAACACCCAGGCCATCATGGCGATCAGCATCACCTTCTTAATGCCGAAGCGGCTCAGGAAGAAGGGGATAAGCAGGATGCAGAGGGCCTCCGAGATCTGCGAGAGCGAGGTCAGCAGGGTGGGGTTCTGGGCAAACCAACTCTCGGAGTCGGCTGCAAAGGAGTTGATATAGGGGGTGGCAAAGCCGTTGGTGATCTGGAGCGATACGCCCAGGAGCATCGAGAAGATGAAGAAGATGGCCATCTTCTTCTGCTTGAAGAGAACAAAGGCATCCAGGCCGAGGCGCTGGGCCAGGCTCTTCTGCTCACTCTTGTCGCCCGAGCAGATCGGGCACTCGGGCAGCGTGAAGGAGTAGAGGCCGAGGGTTACTCCCAATACGCCGCATACGATCAGCTGCATGTAGGTAAACTGGGCTGCCTCACCCAATCCAAAGCCGACGAAGTTGACAAACCACATGGCCGCGATGAAACCTACCGTGCCGAAGACGCGGATCGGCGGGAACTCCTTGACCGTGTCGAGCCCGTTTCGTACCAAGGTGGAGAAGGCTACGGTGTTCGAGAGGGCAAGGGTGGGCATGTAGAAGGCTACGCTGAGCACGTAGGGGATAAAGATGGGCCACACGTTGCCGTGTATCATCTCAACGCCGGCAGCCTGCTGCTCGGCAGCCCATGCCGTGGCCTCGATTCCGAACCAAGCGGCGACAAACATGAAGAGGGCAGCCACCAAGTGGGCGATGCCGAGCATGCGCTGCGGTTGTACGAATTTGTCGGCGATGGCACCGACGATGGCCGGCATGAAGATCGAGACAACACCCTGAGCGATATAGAACCAGGAGATGTAGTCGCCCAGTCCGACGCGGCCGAGGAAGTTGCCGATGCATACCAAGTAGGAACCCCAGATGGCGAATTGCAGGAAGTTCATCAGGGTTAAACGGAGCTTGATGTTCATAAGTTTTTTATTTTTAGGTTATTATATATTTTTGCTGCAATTATTTTCAACAAAATTAAAAATTTTTTTCGAAAATTCTTTGCAAATGAAAAAATATGTTCTACTTTTGCATCGTCAAACACGACAAAACGTTCTTATTGAGCTATGGTGTAATGGTAACACAACAGATTCTGGTCCTGTTATTCTAGG
>CAZRJU010000137.1:0-3809 GCA_964600455.1 uncultured Alistipes sp.
GCTTAAGTAAACTCCGCTTTTTCGGGTTTCGCAAGCCTTGAAATCCCGCTTGTTACACAACTTCTGACACAAAAAAGAGCCTGTCTAAAACTTGTTAGACCGGCTCGTATCCTGAAAAAGATCTCGGAATGGGACGTACTTTAAGTACTGCCCATCCCGAGATCTTTCACGATGCACCACATCTGCGGCCTTCTGACAACAAAATTTTGCAGTGATAAGCGGTCATCTGCTGCCGCTAACGAAAAGATCAGCGGGAATTTTGTTTTTCGCGCAGGGTGGTGTATCTTTGCAACCCCATGAAGCAACAAACCGTAACACCCCTTTCGCTCGGGACCGACTCGTTGGCCTCGCTCTTGATGCGCTATGCCATTCCGTCGATCATCGCCATGACCTCGTCGTCGCTCTACAACATCATCGACAGCATATTCATCGGCCATGGTGTAGGAGCTCTTGCCATCTCGGGACTGGCTCTGACCATGCCGCTGATGAATCTCTCGTCGGCCTTTGGTGCGATGGTGGGAATTGGTGCCGCCTCCATCATTTCGATTCGACTGGGCGAGGGTAATAAGGTGGCGGCCGAAAAGACCCTCGGAAATGTGGTGCTGCTCAACGGCCTGATTGGCGTGGGGATGATGATTGTGGCCTTCCTCTTCCTCGACCCCATTCTCTACTTCTTCGGAGCGAGCGATCAGACCATCGGCTATGCCCGCGACTTCATGCAGATCATCCTGGCCGGTTCGATCATTACGCACACCTACTTAGGGCTCAACGAGGTATTGCGCGCCTCGGGCTATCCCCAAAAGGCGATGATGATCATGCTCACGGCCGTAGCGGTCAACTGCCTGCTAAACCCCATCTTTATCTTTCTGTTTCATTGGGGGATTCGAGGCTCTGCTCTTGCAACCGTCATTGCGCAGTGCGTAGCCCTCTCCATATCGCTCAGCCACTTCTCCTCGCAGGAGAGTTTTCTCCATTTTCGGCGGGGTATCTTCCGTCTGCGTCGTAAGATTGTGGCGGGGATCCTCTCGATTGGTGCGGCCCCTTTCCTCTTGCACATGTGCGCCTCGGTGGTGGTGATCTTCGTCAATAAGGCGTTGCAGGCTCATGGGGGCGACCTTTCGATCGGGGCTTATGGAGTGGTCAATCGCGTGGTATTGCTCTTTGTGATGATCGTGGCGGGCCTTAACCAAGGCATGCAGCCCATCGTGGGCTATAACTACGGGGCTAAGCATTACGACCGCGTGAGGAAGACCCTCTTCATGACCATTGGCTGCGCTGTGGGGGTCACGACCTTGGGATTTTTGATCGGACAGCTCCTGCCGCGTCAGGTGGCAATGCTCTTTGTCGGGGGGGACGATGCCGATGCTGCCCGCCTGATTGAGGCGGCCGTGGAGGGATTGCGTACCGTGATGCTCGTATTCCCGATTGTTGGTTTTCAGATCGTAACGAGTAACTTCTTCCAGTATATTGGCAAGCCCAAGCGGGCGATTCTGCTCTCGATGACGCGTCAGATGCTCTTCCTGGTACCCCTCCTGACAATCTTACCCAACTACCTCGGGGTAAAGGGCGTATGGCTCTCCATGCCGATTGCCGACTTTGCCGCAACGCTTCTTGCGGCTCTCCTGCTGACGGCACAACTTCGACGCCTGAAGTCTGCTCGATAGGTCTGCAAAAAGAGATTGGGGCGGATGGTAGAGAACCATCCGCCCCAATGGGTTAAATAATACCTATTCTACAATCCGAGCTTCTTGCGAATCGCCTTCGGAATAGCGTTCTTGTTGATCAGGATCGACATCGTCTTGTACTCGAAGAAGGGGCGCGAGAAGTAGAAGTACCCCGCATACGGGCCGCGCACACCCCACGAATTGAGCACCTTGAAGTAGGGGTTGCCCTGCTGATCCACGGCCGTACCCACGATCACCATGCCGTGGTCGTCGGTCGTCTCGTAGTTGTCGAAAGCCGTCTGGCGCATCTCCTGCGTGATCCGGAGCTCGCGTACGGGGCCATCGAAACTGTAGAGGGCGCGCTCAAGCTCGGCTTCGGTCAGGCGACCCCAGCGCTCGGCCTCGGTGCCATCCAGTCCGTCGAGGTTGCTGTCGGGGACGATGCCGATCGCCTTGGTGCGGCTAAAGCCCTTCTCGCTCACGTCGGTAGCCCACTCAATGGTGTAGCCCTGCTCAATGGCGTAGTCCACCGTCTGCATCAGCTCCTCGAGCGGGAGGTTGTAGACCGTACCCCACAACCAGTTGTCGGGAACCTCCATCACAAACTGCGTGTAGAAGGGGTGGTGCGTGTAGGAGCTCAGCGAGACATAGTCGTCGATGTTGATCGGCAACGACTCGGCAAAGCTATGGGGCGTATACTCCTTGCCCTGCCAGGTGAAATGCTCGGGCATGGGGCCGAAGTAGGCATCGAGAATGGCATTCAGACCCTGCTGCCATGCGGTCGTGAGCTTCTTGTTGGGGGCCTGGATGATGGCATCCACATAGCTCTTCAGCACAGCGTCAATCTCGTTGAAGTGGGGTTTGTCGGTGCCGTAGTTGAAGCCAGGATAGACCTCCTGCGGAACAATGCCATACTGCTTGATGCCGTGGGTTACGTCGTGCGAGGCTCCTCCGACGGCAAAGTTCAGTGCACCGTGCAGACGCACATACTTAATGGCCTTCTCGAAGTAGATGTTGCGCACGATCCACATCTCCGAGAGGTGGATCTCCTCGCCTCCCTGCTTCAGTATCTCGGCCTCAAGGAACGAGAGGGTCGAGAAGCACCAGCAGGTACCGCTGCGGTGCTGATCCTTTACGGGCGTAATCGGGGCGATCTGCTGATCGGTGAATTGGAAGCCCTCCGCCTTGGGGGCCTCCTCTTGGGCGGTAAGGGTGCCCGACAGTGCGAGCAGGCCTACCAGTAGGGTAAAGAGTTTTTTCATCTATTGGGAAAGTTTAAGGTTTTGTTCGTTATTTCTTACTTTTGGCAATGATCTCGCGGCACTCCTCTAAGGTGAGGGCTTCGGCCTTCTTGCCTTTGGGGATGCGGTAGTTCTTGCCGGCATAGGCGATATAGGCGCCATAGCGACCGTTCTTGATCACCAAATCCTTCTCCTCGCTAAAGCTCTTGATCGGCTCGCTGGTTGCCGTCGAGCGGTTGCGCTGGTTGCGGATCAGCTCCGTAGCCCGCTCCAGGGTAATCGTATAGGGGTCGTCGCCCTTCTCGAGCGAAGCGAAGAGTTTGCCGTGGCGGACATAGGCGCCGTAGCGACCCAGACCGACTACCAACTCTTCACCCTCCAACTCTCCCAACGTGCGGGGCAGGGCAAAGAGGTCGAGTGCCTCCTCTAAGGTGATCGACTCGATCAACTGCCCCTTTTTGAGCGAGGCGTAACGGGGCTTCTCGCCCTCCTTGGCCTCGATCTCTACCATGGGGCCGTAGCGGCCGATGCGCGCCTTGACTGCCTGGCCGCTCTTGGGATCGGTGCCCAACAGACGCATCTGTGCCGCCTTGTTGGTCTGGGCTCCGATTGCCTCGTCGACCATCTTGTGGAAGGGGCCGTAGAACTCCTCGATCATCTTCGGCCAGGTGATCTCACCCTCGGCGATGCGGTCAAACTCCTTCTCCACGTTGGCCGTGAAGTTGTAGTCGAGAATAGGGCCAAACTGCAACTCCAAGTAGTCGTTGACCATCATGCCGATATCGGTGGGTTGCAGGCGGCTCTTCTCCTTGCCGTAGCTCTCGCTCAGGTTCTTGGTCGAGATCTTGCCCTGGGCCGAGAGGGTGAGCTGTACGTAGGGTCGTTTCTGTCCCTCCTTGTTCTG
>CAZRJU010000138.1:0-3772 GCA_964600455.1 uncultured Alistipes sp.
CAACTCGGTCTTGCTCTTCATGATCCCGGCCGACAGCGACGACATCCGCAAGGATTTCGACATCCTCTTGGGAGAGCTTACCCAGTACAACCCCGAGTTGTTGGACAAGGAGCGCCTGTTGGCCATCACGAAGTGCGACATGCTCGACGAAGAGTTGATCGAGGAGATGCGCTCACAGCTGCCCGAGGGGGTGGAGGCGATCTTCATCTCGTCAGTCGCCGGCATGAACATTCAGCCACTGAAGGATATGCTTTGGCGAGCCCTGCAACGCTAAGAGCCGAGAAGAGGGAGGGGGCACCTACTCCATGAGAAAACCCCGATCTACCGGGCGCAGGCAGAAAGCGCCCTCCCGATAGTCAAGAATCCCACAGAACGAGCCTCTACCCACCGGTAGGGGCTCGTCTGCATAGCTACACGAGGCGGGTGCATAGAGCAAAAGTTCACCTCCTGCCTCATCTTGCAGGTGGTGATAGGTCGCAAGCGCCTCGCCCGAGAGCGGGTCGCGATCACACCAACAGCGCTCACCGTCAGCCTCTGCGATATGAAGACCGCGAAGCGTAACCAAGAGCCCGAGCTGCAAACGGTCGAGCCTGGGAATAGAAAGCTCCAACGGAGCCACCAACTGCGTGGGATCGGCAAGGGGATGAAGACGACGCGGAAGATCGGCTGCGGCAATTCCCGTTATCCAAAGGCCCTCTTCGGGAGCCTCACCAAGGAGGAGTTTTCCGTGCTCGGAACCGATGTAAAGGCCATCACAAAAGATGCGCAATCGGCGACCGATGGGATACTCCAGATAGAGGTTCGAGGCGTTGATCCTGAGTTCGATGGCGGCCGTGGGGTCTTGCACGAAGAGGGCTCCTGGAAATTCGCCAAAGTGGTCGTTGGCCGTAACCTCACCCTCGATATAGAGGCTCCACCGAATGGGCTGAAGGCGCTCCGCAGCCAAGGTTTTCAGGTAAGCAATGCTCACCTGTTCGCGCGCCTCGGGGTTGGGTTGAGACCCGTAGGTGAGCCCCTCCGAACACGAGGCAAAGAGCAAAAGGCTACCAAGCCAACACCAGATCCTGCTCATCGCGTGGTAGGATTTGATAGCCGAGATTCCCCTTGCGCAAGATGCCTTGCAGGGAGAGAATCCCTGTCGGAATAGGCTCATCGGCAAAACGCGCATAGGCGCTGACCGAGAGGTAGAGCTCCTCTCCCCGGGGATCGACAAAGCGATGAAGTCCCGCCCAAAGGGTGGGTTTCTCAGCAGGCTCCTCCGGAAGGAAGATCAGGTTGTCGATCCGCACCAAACGGCCACAATAGGCATCGGTCAAATCGCTGATCTCAACCAATTCAGGGGTCATCACCTCAAGGGGTAGTTCCGTTCGAAACAGCTGCTCGTCCAAGAGGGGTTGCGAGGCAATCTCCTCCAAGAAAGGCTCCTTGTAGAGCGACGACAGCCTGCCCACACGCACCACCCCGTAGCCTTTTCCGAGGGCCAACCCCTTCAGGCGCAAGTGGACACGGCATCCCACCGGATAGCGCCTAAAGAGCTGTGTTTGGTCGACCATCAACTCGATGGCTGCCCCGCGCTCCTCGATGTAGAGGGCATGATAGAGGTTGCCGGCCTCATCGCTCGAGGTGATTCGACCCGCCACCACAAGCTCCTCCTTCTCCTCCAAGATCTCTCCGCGGTAGAGCTCCTTGAGGTCGGCAATCGTGAGGGTTGGCAAAGGGAGAGTAGGCACTATGGGCGGGTCATACTCCTTCGAGCAACCCGCCCAACATAGCAACAAAAGCAGGGATAGAACTACTCGATCCACGAATCCTTCAGACCAAGGAAGTAGAGAATACCATCCAAACCGATCGTCGAGATCGACTGATCGGCCGTGGCCTTCACCTTGGGTTTGGCATGGAATGCGATACCCAAACCGGCAAGGCCCAACATCGGCAGGTCGTTGGCACCATCGCCTACGGCAATCGCCTGGGCCGTATTGATTCCCTCGAACTGACAAAGCAGGCGCAAGAGCTCGGCCTTACGGCGCCCATCGACAATCTCGCCCAAGTAGCGCCCCGTGAGCTTTCCGTTCTCCACCTCCAGTTCGTTGGCATAGACATAGTCGAAGCCGTAACGCTGACGCAGGTAGTTACCAAAGTAGGTAAAACCACCCGAGAGGATCGCCGTCTTATAGCCCACACGCTTCAGTACGGTCATCAGGCGCTCCAGTCCCTCGGTGATCGGCAGGTTTCGGGCAATATCCTCCATCACGCTGACATCCAGTCCCTTGAGCAGGGCACAACGGCGCGTGAAACTCTCGCAGAAGTCGATCTCGCCACGCATGGCCGACTCGGTGATGGCGCGCACCTCAGCCCCCACACCGGCTCGATCGGCCAACTCGTCGATCACCTCGGTCTCGATGAGCGTGGAGTCCATATCGAAGCAGATCAGACGGCGGCTGCGGCGGTAGATATCATCCTTCTGGAAGGAGACATCGGCCCCCATATCCGAGAGGGCCATGAAGCACTCCTGCAGGGCGGGCAGATCCTTGGGGGTACCACGCACCGAGAACTCGATACAGGCCTTGGGAGCACGCTCGTCCTCATGGAGCGGCATGCGGCCCGTCATGCGCTTGATGGCGTCGATATTCAGATCCTGCTCGGCAATCGCCTTGCTCACCTCGGAGATGTGCTGTGCGGTCAGCTTACGCCCCAAAAGGGTGATGATATAGCGGTTCTTACCCTGACGCGACACCCAATCGGTGTAGTGTTGCTCGGGGATCGGCGTAAAGCGAATCGTGACATTCATCTCGGAGGCTTTGAAGAGGAGCTCCTTCATGATCTGTCCCGAACGATCCGAGGTTGTCTTGATCAGGATGCCCAAGGTGAGCGACTTGTGGATGTTGGCCTGTCCAATATCCAAAATAAAGGCATCGTAGCGTGCCAATATCTCCGTAAGGGATGCCGTCATACCGGGTTGGTCGGCACCGGCAATGTTGATTTGAATGATCTCGACCTGCTTTTTCATGGTAGGATGCTTTCGGTTTGTCTTGTTCTGAAGAACAAAGTTAAGATTTTTTTAGGAAAAACCAGGCTCTCAACCCATTAATTTTCGGCAGAAGGGTCAAGTTTCGGGGAACCTACAGGCCCTTTTTACACGAAAAAGCCTATTCCAACACCCCGACTCCCACCTCTGGCCAAGGAAAGATTTTGAAGTAGCCGGCTTTTTTTCTATCTTTGTGCGCGTGTAACGATAACAACTTATTTAAGATATAGCGATGGAGTTAAAGGATATTTTGGCAATCTCGGGACAGCCCGGATTATACAAGTATGTGGCCCGCTCGCAGCGTGGCGTAATCGTAGAGGCCTTAGCCGATGGGAAGCGCATGAATGCTGCCCTCTCGTCGAAGATGAGCGCCCTGACCGAGATCTCGATGTTTACCGAGAACGAGGACATTGCACTGGCCGAGGTCTTGACCCGCATCTATGCCCACACCGCAGGCAAGGAGGCGATCAGCCACAAGGAGTCGCCCGAGAAGATCAAGGAGTACATGGCCGCCGTGCTGCCCGAGTATGACCGCGAGCGTGTCCATGTATCGGACATGAAGAAGCTCTTCCAGTGGTACAACATCCTGGTTGCAGCCGGCATGACCGAGTTTAAGCTGCCCGAAGAGGAGCAACCCGCCGAAGAGTAAGGAGCCAATCACCCCGGCCTCGGCAGAGGGTCAAAAAAAAGATGAGCCTGTCCAACTTTGCGACAGGCTCATCTTTGTATCAGAGGGGGGCTACTTAT
>CAZRJU010000139.1:0-3746 GCA_964600455.1 uncultured Alistipes sp.
CCCGCGAAAAGGAGGAGCGAGCCCGTGAGAAGGCCGAGGCGGCCGGCGAGGAGTATATTGCCCCCGAGAAGCCCAATCCCTTCTCGGTGAAGCTGACCCAGTCGGGAGAGATCAATCCCGAACAGCCCCTCTCGCTCGACTTTGCCTACCCACTTATCCGTTTTGACTCTACCGCCGTGGAGCTCTATGCCGAGGATGAGGCCGGAGGACGCTCGCGTGTTCCGGTGCACTTCCGCCGCGATACGGCCAATATGCGCCGCTGGTGGATGGATGTTCCCTGGCAAAATAAGACGAAGTATGCGCTCCATATCCCCAAGGGGAGTATCGAGAATGTGGCCGGTGAGCAGAATGACTCGATCAGCGGCTCGATGACGACCTTCGATCCCGAGAAGTTTGCCACTCTGAAGATCACTCTCAAGCCCAAGGGCGACGGGGCCAACTACGTGGTGCAGCTGCTCAATGGCTCGGGCAGCATGTTGCAGGAGAAGAGTTCGACCGGCGGTCTGGTGCAGTTTAACTTTGTGCCGGCCGGTGATGTGAAACTGCGCGTGGTGGAGGATATGAACGGCAACGGCAAGTGGGATTCGGGCAATGTGGTGGAGCGTCGCCAACCCGAGCGCACGGAGATCTATGCCGATAAGGAGGGTGTCGACATCTTTGCCACGAAGGTCAACTGGGAGATCGAGATGGAGATGGATATGGCCGAGTTGTTTGCCCCCGTTACGATGGAGTCGTTGATTCAGATGCTCGACGAGCGCGAGTACCAGCGCCTGAAGCGTCTGGCCGAGGAGGAGGCTAAGCAGCGCGGTAAGGGTGGTGAGCACAACCACAATGGCGGCAACAGTTCGGGCGGCTTCGGTATGGGCGGTGCCTTTGGCAGCATGGGCAGCGGCATGGGCGGCTTTGGCGGCGGCATGGGTGGCAACAGCATGGGCGGCTCGAGACGCACCGGATTTTAACCTCTTAAGCAACGTGTGGAGATGATGAAAAGAGAGAACTACTGCTATCTGTTGCTGCTTGTACTGGCCCTCCTGTTGGGGGGCGTTGAGGCGCAGGCACAACACACCTTTGGCGGATATGTAGGCTATGGTATGGGCTCGGCCCGCTTCTACCCGCAGCAGGAGACGCGAGGCGTGTGGGGGATGTATACCACAGGCCTCTCGTGGCGCCACTACACCAAACAGCGTGTGGTGGGAGGCTTTGGCCTCGATTTGGAGTTTTTGCAGAGCGCCTACTCCTATGCCCCCTATGCCTCAATTACGGAGAATGAGTCCGATTACCTCTGGTATACGCGTCGGATCAACACAATCTCGCTGCCGGTGGTTTGGCAACCCCACTTCTATATCAAGCAGCGGGTGCGTATCTACTTGGAGGCAATGGCAACCTTCTCCTACCGTTTTGGCGGTACCTACGAGAACCAGATCGCCAAAAATAACGGCCAGGAGCATTGGGAGGGCGACTACCCCTATAAGCCGGCCCGCGATAACCGCTGGGGTTACGGCTTGGCCGGTGGTGGCGGTGTGGCCTTCCTCATTGGTCAGTGGGAGGTGGGTGCCCGTGCCCGCTACTACTTTGGCTATGGCGATGTGCTGCGCAACCGTAACAAGTATGCCGGCAACACGATTGACGGCCCCGAAAACCCCTTCTGGGGAACCCCGTTGCGCTCACCGCTGGATAACCTGATGATCCACCTCACCCTCTCCTACCGCTTTGGCAAGGAGGGATTCGAGGTCTGGAAACACCCCAAACGCAAGCGCGATAAAGGCTCAACCGACTTTAACTATACGGCAGCCAACTAAATAGGAAAAAAGTAGAACAAGAGATAAAGAGAGTTTATGGAGAGTGAATCGATCAGACAACAGAAGATTGCCCGCCAGATCCAGAGCGATATGGCCGAGATCTTTCAGCGCGAAGGAAAACCCTGTACGTTGGGGACACTCCTGACGGTTACGGCCGTACGCGTATCGCCCGACTTTGGCTATGCTAAAATCTACCTCAGCATCTTCCCCTTTGAGCGGAGCGAGGAGGTATTGCGGGCCGTGGAGGAGAAAAACTGGTTCTTGCGCAGGGAGCTGGGTCGCCGCGTGAAGCACCAACTCAAGGTGGTGCCCGAACTGCAATTCTTCCTCGACGATTCGTTGGAGTATATCCGCAATATTGAGGAGAAGTTGAAGTAAAAGAGCCCTTGGGGATGCTGTCGCTGCTCTTTGCCCGCCGCTACCTCTTCTCGAAGAAGTCCCACTCGGTAATCAATATCATTGCCGGGGTGAGCCTCTTTGCGATAGCGATGCCGGTGGCTGCGATGGTGATCCTGCTTTCGGTCTTCAACGGTTTCGAGGGGCTGATCCGCTCGATGGCCTCGACCTTCGATGCCGACCTGACCATCACCCTGCGTGAGGGAACGGTGATGCGTTGCGAGGAGGTGGATCGGGCCGCGCTAAGCAACTTGGAGGGGGTCGAGGCCCTCTCGTGGGTGGTGGAGCGAGAGGCCTTGTTGAGCTATGGCGAGCGGCAGACCACGGCAACGATCCGCGGGGTGGAGGAGAGCTACGATCAACTCTTCCCCATTCGGGAGGCGATCCATCATGGGGAGTATGAACTTCAGCGCGGCGACTACGATCGCGTGCTGATGGGGCAGGCGATGACCTACACTTTGGGGATCCGTACACTGCTCCATCCGATCGAGATCTATGCCCTCAGCCACAACAGCTTCTCGTCGCTACTCCCCTTCGACAGCTACACCCGCCGCAAGGTCGATATTGCCGGAACCTTCCTTTTGGAGGCCGATACCGAGCAGCGCTACCTGCTCACTTCGATCCGCCTGGCCCGCGACCTCTTTGAGATGGAGGGGGGCGCCACGGCCCTGCTCGTAAAGGTGGAGGATCCGGCTCGCGTGGAGCGGGTGAAACGGGCCGTTCAGGAGCTTCTGGGGGAGGAGTTTCGGGTGCAGACCCGCTATGAGTTGCGCCCAACCTTCTACGATATCATGACCTACGAGAAGTGGGGGATCTTTTTGATCTCGCTGTTGGTGCTTGTTATTGCCGCCTTCTCGGTGGTGGGTACCCTGGTCATGCTGATTCTCGAGAAACGGGACGAACAGCTCACCCTGCGCTCCCTGGGTGCCGATGGCGGGCTGATTCGCCGTATCTTCCTGGGGGAAGGGGCGTTGATCGGAGCAATCGGATTGGGGATCGGGCTTGTTGTGGGCATTGCCCTCACGCTCGGCCAACAACACTTCGGTTGGGTGAAGATCCCGGTCGAGAGTTTCATTATGCAGAGTTATCCGGTGGAGCTGCGTTGGGGCGATTTGGTGGCGGTGGTACTCCTCTTCTGCGGAGTGATAGCCTCGATCTCGCAACTGACCGTAAGGAGCATGATCCCCCTGTCTGCCGCAAAGAAAAAATAGAAAAAGCAATGAAAAAGAGTTTATTTGCCCTGTTGATACTGGCCCTGATGGTGGGCGGAGGGTGCAAGAGCCACCGCATCATCCCCGACGACGAACTGGCCCAAATTTTCCACGATGCCTTTTTGGCCAACAGCTACCTGGATCGTGGCAATCCAAAACGCGACTCGCTGCTTCTCTATGAGCCAATTTTCGAGCGCTATGGCTACACCACCGAGGATGTACGCTACACGATCGGGAACTTCTCCAAGCGGAAGAGTGCCCGTCTGGGCGATGTGGTCGAGTTGGCAATTGACCGGCTCGAGGAGGAGGGCGAACGCCTGGATAAGATCGTGGCCGACCT
>CAZRJU010000140.1:0-3717 GCA_964600455.1 uncultured Alistipes sp.
CCATAGTGCTCAACGGGAGCCTTGCCATTGACGGCCAAGCGAACATCCTCGACCATCTGACCGGCATTGAGCTCGGCCGAGAGGAAGCCCTTCACACCACGATCGGCCAGCGCCTGGATCGCCTTGGTGGGGTAGGGATAGAGGGTAATGGGGCGCAGGAGGCCGACCTTCAACCCCTCGGCGCGTGCCAACTCCACGGTGGCAGCACAGATGCGGGCCGACGAACCGAAGGCTACGATCACATAGTCGGCATCATCACACATGATCTCCTCATAGCGTACCTCGTTCTCCTCCAGCTCCTTATACTTTGCCTGCAAACGGATATTGATCTGCTCCATCACCTCCGACTTGAGCTCCAACGAGGTTACCACATTGTACTTCTCGCGCCGGCCCTTACCGTGGGCACCCCACGCCTTGCACTCCTCGGCAATCTCCTCATTGGTCTTACGCGGGCGCTGCGGAGCCAGCACTACCTTCTCCATCATCTGCCCGATCGTACCGTCGGCCAAAATCATCGCGGGATTACGGTATTTGAAGGCCAAATCGAAGCCCAAAGCCACATGGTCATGCATCTCCTGCACCGAGTTGGGGGCCAATACAATCAGGTGATAATCACCGTGTCCGCCACCCTTGCAAGCCTGGAAATAGTCGCCCTGCGAAGGCTGAATCGTACCCAGACCCGGGCCGCCACGCTGGCAGTTTACCACCAAGCAGGGAAGCTCGGCACCGGCCAGATAGCTCAACCCCTCGGCCATGAGCGATACACCGGGGCTCGACGATGAGGTCATCACACGCTTACCGGTCGAGGCACCGCCATAGACCATATTGATCGACGAGATCTCACTCTCGGCCTGCAACACCACCATACCGGTCGTCTCCCAAGGCTTCTCCTCCATGAGGGTCTCCATCACCTCCGACTGCGGGGTAATGGGGTAGCCGAAGTATCCATCGCAACCATAGCGAATCGCAGCATGGGCGATCACTTCGTTGCCTTTCATCAATTTTACCTCTTTCTCTGCCATATCGCTATTCAAATTTTTGTCTGTAAACCGTTATGCAGGCATCGGGGCAGGAAATACCGCACGATGCACAACCCGTACAGGCATCCGGCGTAGCCATGTGTGCCACAGGATAGCCCTTGCTGTTCACCTCGGCCGACAAAGCAAGCACATTGAACGGGCAGGCTGCCACACAGACACCACACCCCTTGCAACGCTCCTTGTCAACGAGGATTGTTCCTTTGATCTTAGCCATAGTTTTTTGGTTATTAGTTGTTTGTAAAGTTCTCTACGATTACTCCTCAAAGGTATGAATCACCACACCCGAACGGAGTTTAGGCTCAAACCAAGTGGTCTTGGGAGGCATGATATTGCCCGTATCGGCAATATTGATGAGCTGCTGCATGGAGACGGGGTAGAGGGCAAAAGCCACCTTCATCTCACCACTATCCACACGACGCTTGAGCTCGCCCAAGCCACGGATACCGCCCACGAAATCAATACGCTTCGAGGTACGCAGATCCTTAATATCGAGGATCTTGTCAAGTACCAGGTTCGAGAGTACGGTTACATCGAGCACCCCGATCGGATCGTTATCGTCGTAGGTACCGGCCTTGGCCGTGAGCGAATACCACTCACCCTCCAGGTACATCGAGAAGTTATGCAACGTAGCGGGGGTGTAGATCTCGGCCCCCTTCTTCTCCACCTCAAAGTCCTGCTTCAGGGCCTCAACCAACTCCTCAGGCTTCAGGCCGTTGAGATCCTTCACCACGCGGTTATAGTCGATGATCTGCAACTGGCTGGCAGGGAAGGTTACGGCCAAGAAGAAGCAATACTCCTCGTTGCCGGTGTGGTTAGGATTCTGCTGCTGACGCTCCTGACCCACGCGGGCTGCAGCAGCCGTACGGTGGTGACCATCGGCCACATAGAGGGCGGGGATGGTAGCGAAGATCTCGGTCAGGCGGTCGTTCTTGGCTCGATCGCGGATTACCCACATGTGGTGGCCAAAGCCATCCTCTGCCACAAAGTCGTAGTCGGCCGGATTCTCCTTCACCACGCTCTCCACAATGGCATCCACCTCGGCATTATCGGGATAGGCAAAGAATACGGGCTCGATATTGGCCTGCTGGTTGCGCACGTGAATCATGCGATCCTCCTCCTTATCGGGGCGCGTAAGCTCATGCTTCTTGATTGCACCCGAGAGGTAATCCTCGTAGTGGCAGCACATGGCCAAACCATACTGCGTACGGCCGTTCATCGTCTGGGCATAGACATAGTAGTACTCCTCTTCATCCTGCTTGAGCCAGCCCTTCTCGCGCCAGAGGCGGAAGTTCTCCATGGCCTTCTGATAGACCTCATCGGAGTGCTCATCGGCAATGGGGTCGAAGTCGATTTCGGGCTTGATGATATGCAGCAACGAGCGCTCGGTGGCCTCAGCCTTAGCCTCCTGCGAATTTAATACGTCGTAAGGACGCGATGCTACCTCCGAAGCATACTCCTTCGGGGGACGAATTGCTTGAAACGGTTTAATCCGAACCATATTAATATAGGTATAAAAGATTCTACTATTTGTTTACTTGGAACTTGGTGATACCCTCCTTCAGGTAGCCCACCGTCTGACGAGCAGCGGCCAGACCGGCATTGATATTGGCCTCAGCGGTCTCGGCACCCATCTTCTTGGGGGTCGCAAAGACACGTTTAGGGAAGAGTTCGTTGAGTTCGGCCTGCATATCGGCTGCAATATCGGTGATATACTTCAGATCCTCACGCTCGGTAAGCGCCTGCTTCAGTCCGGCCTCATTGATCACCTCCTTGCGGGCGGTATTGACCAAAACAGCCCCCTTGGGCATCGACATCAGCAACTCGTAGCCGATCGATCCCTTGGTCTGGGGCGTGGCGGGAATGTGTAGCGAGAGGAAGTCGGACTGGGCGTAGAGCTCCTCGACCGAAGCCACGGGCATCACGCCATCGGCCGCATAGACCTCGGGGTCGGTAATGAAGGGGTCGTAGGCGATCACCTCCATACCCAGCGCCTTGCCCTTGCGGCCCACCAACTTACCCACGTTACCATAGGCGTGAATACCGAGCTTCTTGCCCTGCAACTCACGACCCGTACCCGGAGTAAAGGTATTACGCGACATATAGACCATGAAGCCTAAAGCCAACTCGGCCACGGCATTGGAGTTCTGACCCGGGGTGTTCATCACCACCACGCCACGCTCGCTTGCGGCTGCCAAATCCACATTATCATAGCCGGCACCGGCACGTACCACGATCTTCAGTTTCTTGGCGGCCTCGATCACTTCGGCCGTAATCTTATCGCTGCGGATGATGATACCCTCCACATCGGCTACAGCCTCCAGCAGCTGTGCCTTATCGGCATACTTCTCCAGAAGAACAAGCTCCAGACCTGCCCCCTCGATAATCTCTTTGATTCCGTCAACCGCCTTCTTGGCAAAAGGTTTCTCGGTTGCTACTAATACTTTCATCTTGGTTGAAATAGTTTTAAGGTTGATCTCCTTGGAGTAGTCCCACGCGGTTACCTCACCGGTGAGGGTGTTGTAACCCGTGGGGACTTTTCCAACGATTGACATTTCGTTCGGGTGTTTTAGGCGTGCATCTTCTCAAACTCCTGCATGCAGGCTACCAACGCCTCTACCGACTCCTTCGGGCAGGCGTTGTAGATCGAAGCACGGAAACCGCCAACCGAGCGGTGACC
>CAZRJU010000141.1:0-3673 GCA_964600455.1 uncultured Alistipes sp.
ATATACAATTACGTAAATTTAATTAAATTATATGTATTTTAACATATTTCGAAGGGCAAAGATAGTGAAAAATTCTTACTCCGCAACCCTCTCCACAACTTTTTTTCGCTTTTTGTGATATTTGGCATATTTTTAGGGAGGGAGGGGCAGGTAATTCGTGTATTTCTGATGGCGGATCGCATCCTGATATTAACCCCCGAAGGCGAGATTCGGCGAGAGTTCTGCACGGCCCTCGAGGGATTGGGGGCCGAGGTGGTGGGTACGGATCGGTGGGCTGTGCTCGAGGAGGAGCTTCGCCGGCCCGGAGTGCGACTTACCCTGCTCGTCACACCGCTACGGGGGCGACTCCTCGCCGACCGCATCCGGCGACTGAGGCATATTGCTCCACAACTGGTGCTCTTCGCGCTCTGGTGGGATCACTCCGAGCAAGGGGCCGTGGAGCGACTATTGGCAGGCATTAACCAGATCTACACGCTCCCCTGTGCCGTCGAACGACTACGCCTTCGGGTGGCCGGGGTGCTTCAAAAGGGACAAGGCTATGCGTAAGATGCTTCTTGGCTTGATCCTCATTTTGCTGCCCGGCGGGATCATCCTCCTCTTCGGGCTCCTGTTGCGAGAGCGATATAAGCGGGGCCACAGCCCCTTTAGAGGGGATATTCGCCCTTTAGAACAAAATTGAGGCAAAAAAATTTTCTAATTTCCCAAATATGTTGTATCTTTATATCGTTAACCATGCAGAACACCCACAATTCGAAAGAGAGCCTATGTTGGACAACCAGGTACGGGACTACCTTTTAGTCTCCCTTTATAATGCGGCCGTACGGGCCGGTGCCGCTATCATGCAGATCTACCAGGAGCGCGACAGTTATGATGTTACGCTCAAGAGCGACCATACCCCCATCACGCGCGCCGACAGGATGGCCCATCGGGTGATCCGCGAGGCGCTTGGTGCCACCCGCATCCCGATCCTGAGCGAGGAGGGACGCGAGATGCACTATGAGGAGCGTTGCAACTGGGAGATGTTTTGGTTGGTCGATCCGTTGGATGGCACCTTAGAGTTTATCAAGGGCAACAACGAGTTCACGGTCAACATCGCCCTGATGGAGAGCAACCGAGCCATCGCCTCGGTGGTCTATGTTCCCTATCTGAAGAAGATCTATATGGCCGAGCTGGGTGGTGGTGCCTGGCTTAAAGAGGGGGTTGAACCCGATAGCGAGGCAAGCTACAGCTACGAAGAGGCAGCCAAGGGGCTGCGTCGTCTCCCGCTCTTCAGCGGCGAACGCACTCCGTTGCGGGTAGCCGTATCGCGTTCGCATCAGACGGCCGAGACGGCCGATCACATTGCCTCGCTACGCACCCGGCACCCCGACCTGGAGGTCATCGAACAGGGCAGCAGCTATAAGTTCTGTCTTCTGGCCGAGGGAGCGGTGGACTACTACCCGCGCACGACCCACACCTACGAGTGGGACACGGCAGCCGGTGAGTTGATTCTCCGCGAGGCGGGTGGTCAGACCTACTCCCTGCCCGAAGAGCAGCCACTCCTATATAATAAAGAGGATCTGCACAACCCCTGGTTTGTGGCCCGCCGCGCCGAATAGCACTCAACGCGATAAACGCATAGAGGGAGCGACTTTGCAGGTCGCTCCCTCTATGCGTTTAGCCGCCTTCTCCTTAGAGCAGTGCCTTGAGCTTATTCACCAAGACATCCTTCGAGCAGGCACCCACCTGCTTGTCCACCACCTCACCATTCTTCAGGTAGATGATCGTCGGGATGTTGCGCACGCGGAACTTCATGGCAATATCGTCGGCGGCCTCCACATCGCACTTGGCGATAACGGCCTTTCCGGCGAACTCTTCGGCCATCTCCTCGATCAGCGGGGTGATCATGCGGCAAGGGCCACACCACTCGGCCCAAAAGTCGATTACAACGGGCAACTCCGTAGCGGTTACCTCTGCATAGTTTTCATTCGTGATTGCTAATGCCATACGTTTTTTGTTTTTAGGTTTTTATACGATTAATTGGTTTTTGTCTTTTCCTGAGGGGGGGGGTTAGGCGATCGAATACTCAACACCGCGGCTGTCGAGCCACTCCAGAAGATCGCTCTCGACCTTCACTTTCACGCCACGCGAGATGTACCCCACCTTCACCTGCTCGCGGGGGTCATAAACCAGCACCTCCAACTGCGCCTTCCCCTTGGCCTGTTTGATCTTCTGGGCCAACTCCTGCACAAGGCCGGGAGTTAAATCACCCAATGGAATACGCAGACGCAGACTCTTGATGCCCTCCATCATCTCCGAGAGTTGGGTCATCGAGAGGATCTTAAACTCCATCTCATCACCGGGCACCTGGCGTCCCGTCTCCTTATCCCACTTCATGCGGGGTTGCACACGGCCGCGCACAAAGAGGAAGTAGTCCTTAAAGAGGTATTGACGGAACTGCTCATACTCCTTGCCAAAGAGGGTAAATTCGTGGCCACCGTTATAATCCTCCAACTTAAAACGCCCCCACGGCTTATTGGTGCGGCTCATCAGGTGTTGTACATCAACCACCATGCCGGCCACAGCCACCTCCTGGTTCTTGTAAGAATCCAGATGGTCGATATCGCTGAGTTTCAGGCGGCACATATTGCGGATAATCACCGCAAAGGCATCGAGCGGATGGGCCGAGAGGTACAGTCCGATCACGTCGCGCTCACGGTTCAGGGTCTCAAGCGGGCTCCACTCAAGGCAGTGAGGAGCTTGCGGACGACGAATATCGACTACCCCACCACCGCCAAAGAGGCTCTGCTGGGCGTTATTCTTCTCATGCTGGTAACGTTGCCCATAGGAGATCAGCTGCTCAAGGAAGGTCGAACCGCCCCCCTCGGGCTCCTCCACAGAGAAGATACGGCTGCGGTGCCCCTCCAGGATCGAATCGAAGGCTCCGGCATAGGCCATATTCTCCAAGCACTTGCGGTTCACGACCGAGAAGTTCAGTCGCTCCATCAGGTTGTAAATATCGGTATAGGGGCCACCCTGCATACGCTCACGGATGATCGACTCGACGGCCGCCTCACCCACGCCCTTGATACCGGCCATACCGAAACGAATATCCCCCTTTCGGGTGGCCGAGAACTGGCGCATCGACTCGTTGATATCGGGGCCGAGCACATTGATCCCCATACGCTTACACTCGCTCATATAGATCGTCAGCTGATCCACATTCTGCAAGTTGCGCGAGAGTACCGCCGCCATATACTCCGACGGATAGTTCGCCTTCAGGTAGGCTGTCTGGAAGGCAACCCACGAGTAGCAGGTGGCGTGCGACTTATTGAAGGCATAGGAGGCAAACTTCTCCCAGTCGGCCCAAATCTTCTTTAGGATCTTCGGGTCGTGGCCATTCTTTTGGCCGCGTTTAAGAAACTCGGGGCGAAGCTCATCCAGCTTCGACTTGATCTTCTTACCCATCGCCTTACGCAGCGTATCCGACTCGCCTCGCGTAAAGCTGCCCAACAGGCGCGACAAGAGCATCACCTGCTCCTGATAGACCGTAATGCCATAGGTATCCTTCAGGTATTTCTCCATGACGGGGATATCGTAGACAATCGGACTTTGGCCATGCTTACGGGCAATGAAGTCGGGGATATAGTCCATCGGGCCCGGGCGGTAGAGGGCATTCATGGCGATCAGATCC
>CAZRJU010000142.1:0-3591 GCA_964600455.1 uncultured Alistipes sp.
GCAAGATCCATGTTCTCCTCCAGCTCGTAGAAGGCGGCCTCGGGCTCGATCATCCAGAACTCCGAAGCGTGGCGCACGGTGTTCGAATTCTCGGCGCGGAAGGTGGGGCCGAAGGTGTAGATGCGGCCCAGGGAGAGGGCTCCGAGCTCACCCTCAAGCTGACCCGATACAGTCAGGTTGCAGGGTTTGCCAAAGAAGTCCTGCGTGAAGTCCACGCCACCCTCCTCGTTCTTGGGTACGTTGTTCAGATCGAGCGTCGTAACGGTGAACATCGCTCCGGCACCCTCGCAATCCGAACCCGTGATGATCGGGGTGTGGAAGTAGTAGAAGCCGTGGGTGTGGAAGTATTCGTGAATGGCATAGGCCATGGCGTGGCGGATGCGCAACACGGCTCCGAAGGTGTTGGTGCGGGGACGCAGATAGGCGATCTCGCGCAGGAACTCAAGCGAGTGGCCCTTCTTCTGCAAGGGGTAGCTCTCGGGGTCGGCCGTGCCGTAGATCTCGATCTTCTCGGCCTGTACCTCAACGCCCTGACCGCTGCCCTGCGAGGCCACCAACTTGCCGTCGACACGCAGACAAGCGCCCGTCGTGATCGGCTTCAGGGCCTCGGCGTCGAACTTTTGCAGATCAACCACCACCTGGATATTGCGCACGCACGAACCATCGTTGAGTGCGATAAAGGCGACATTCTTGTTGCCGCGCTTG
Source organism: uncultured Alistipes sp. (assembly GCA_964600455.1). Lineage (GTDB taxonomy): Bacteria > Bacteroidota > Bacteroidia > Bacteroidales > Rikenellaceae > Alistipes. Next base: position 706 of record CAZRJU010000142.1, read on the forward strand.
GTCCTTACCCAGCCTTTGACTACTACGTCGCAATCCACTTCGGTTTGCGCGAGCAGTTCTACAATGCGTAAATTCTTCATATTTTGTCCTATTGTTTGTATGCAAGGATTTTATAGCCTACAAAGGTAGGGAATTATTTGCGAAGATTCAAATAAAAAAGTACCTTTGCCCGTTGTGAAACCACGTGAAACCCTTTTTTGCAATGAAAAGAGCCCTTCTTTTGCTGCCTTTACTGCTTGCGGCCGGTCTGCTTCGGGCGCAGGAGTGTGAGATATTTCGCTCGGAGGTTCTCCTCTTCGATAACCGCCATGATGCCCAGGTGGGTGCCGACTACTCGCTCAGCAGCAGCTATATAGCCTTTACTCCCGCCGCCGAGCAGTTGGATGCCGAGGCGATCTGGATGGGGCAAAAGGTGGAACTTCCGTTTGTTTGGAGCGATGGTCTGGTGATGCTTCACCTCGAGAGCGTGGGGCAGGCCTACACGATTCGCCTTAACGGACAGGAGGTTGTAAAGCAGGAGGATGGCTTCACGCCGGCCGAGTATGATCTCACCCCCTTTGTGCGTCAGGGAGAGAATCACCTTCAGGTGGGGCTCAGGGCCGGAGAGTTGGCCTATACGCAAGAGGGGCTTACGCTTCGCACCGAGCGCTTTGCGGGCTCCTACCTCTTTGCCCAACAGAAACGTTCGATTGCCGACTTTGAAATTGCCCTGCAACCCGATTCGTTGCGCCGATTTGGCGTGTTGAGACTCAATATCGTGGCCCGCAACGGCTACAACTATGAGGAGCCGGTCAATGTGGCCTATGACATCTATTCGCCCACGGGGCGTTTGATGGATTTCACCGACCATCCCATGCACATTGCCGGTCGCAGTTGCGATACCGTGCGTCTCACTCCCCTGATCTATCACACCAACGAGCAGAAGTGGGGGAATGGCAAGGCTCCGCTCTACCGCGTGATGCTCTTCACGAAGCGCGACGGTAAGATGTGGGAGTATATGCCCCTCAGGATCGGCTTTAGCGACATGCGCTATTGCGATGGGGTGTGGTATCGTTTTGGGGAGCCCTACACCCTGAAGGAGACCCCCTGCGATGCGGAGGCCACTCCTCTGGCCACCCGTCGGCAGATGGAGCGTCTGCGCCGCGAGGGTTTTAATACTTTGCGTCCCTCCTATCCTCAACCTCATTGGTACTATGATCTGGCCGATGAATTGGGCCTCTATGTGATTGATCGTGCCGCCATCTCGGCCCCGAGCCTGAGGGAGAATCGCCGGATGGGGGGTACGCCGGCCAACGATCCGCGGATGGTCGGGGAGTTCGTGCGTCGTGTCAAGGCGATGTACTACCGCTCACGTAATCATACTTCGGTGATCGGCTTCTCGATTGCTAACCCTTCGGGGAATGGTTATGCCCTTTACAAGGCCTACGAGTGGCTCAAATCGGTTGAGCCGGAGCGCCCCGTCTTCTATGAGGATGCACGCGGAGAGTGGAATTCGGATTAACCCTGCTGCTACGATGACTATCGAACTGATCGTAATCGGAAAGACCGACTCAAAGGAGGTTGCTGCGCTGGTGGAGAACTATCTCAAGCGGGTGAACCACTATTGTCGTTTTGCCCTCACGACGCTGCCCGATGTGAAGAATACCAAATCGCTTACCATCAAGCAACAGCGCACGCTGGAGGGGGAAGCTCTTCTGCGTCAGTTTGCCGATGGCGACTATGTGGTGCTGCTCGACGAGAAGGGAACCGAGATGCGCTCGGTGGAGTTTGCCTACTGGTTGCAGAAGCGGATGAATAGCGGCGTAAAGCGCCTGGTGTTGGTGATCGGAGGCCCTTACGGCTTCTCGGAGGCGGTCTACAACCGTGCCGACGGGTTGCTCTCGCTCTCGCGGATGACCTTCTCCCACCAGATCGTGCGGGCTATCTTTGCCGAGCAGATCTACCGCGCCTTTACGATCCTGAGTAACGAACCCTATCACCACGAGTAGAGCCCGATGTCGAAGCAACCCGCCATAGCGATCCTCTGTCCCAATGCCCTGATGGGTATCGGTCTGAAGAGTATTCTCGAGAAGATCATCCCCCACTTCGAGGTGACGATCTTCGACCGCTTTGAGGTGCTCCTGGAGAGTTCGCCCGAGCGCTACGTACACTACTTCGTTTCGTCGCGTATCGCCATCGAGCAGAGTGGCTTTTTCCAGACCCACAGGGCCAAGAGTATCCTTTTGATCGACGGTACACCCCACGCTTCGTTCGGGGGCTTCAATGCACTCAATATCCTCCAGAGCGAGGAGGGGTTGATGCGGGATCTTTTGCGTCTCTACCACCATGCCCATCAAGGGGGGCACCCCCACATGGGCGAGGGGAGTGGTTCGGGCCCTACGGGTCATCCTTCGCCCCACCACCGTACGCCGCTCACGGAACGAGAGGTGGAGGTGTTGAGCCTCCTGGCTCGCGGCATGATCAACAAGCAGATTGCCGATGCGCTCGGGATCAGCCTCACGACGGTCATCACCCACCGCCGCAACATCATGCACAAGCTAAAGACGCGCTCGCTCTCGGCTCTGACGATCTATGCTGTGGCCCACGGCCTGATCGACCCCAATTTCTAATCCCCGCCTGAAGGGCTCCATGTCGACCGAAAAAAGGACGACCTTGGCGAAATAGACCGAATTTTGGATTCGTGTTTGAATTTTGCCGCGAAAAAGTGTATCTTTGCCGAAAATTAGCAAGAGAGATTTTTTATGGCAGATAATTCGATTTTAATGCGCCTCGACGGCCTGAAGCTCAAGTATGAGGAGACGGGCCAGAAACTCACCGATCCGGAGGTGATTGCCGACGTCAAGCAGTTTGTGCAGCTCACCAAGGAGTATAAGGAGTTGGAGCCTA
>CAZRJU010000143.1:0-3544 GCA_964600455.1 uncultured Alistipes sp.
GATATCTCGAAGGAGGAGATCATCGCCCGCGGGATCGTGAGCCGTGAGGAGTATGAGCAGCTGGAGGCCTACACCCGTGCCATCTTCCAACGTGGTACGGAGATCGCGGCCAAGATGGGGCTGATTCTGGTCGATACGAAGTATGAGTTCGGTAAGAAGAACGGCGTGATCTACCTGATGGATGAGATCCATACTCCCGATTCGTCGCGCTACTTCTACTCGGAGGGCTATGCCGAGCGCCTCGAGAAGGGTGAGAAGCAGAAGCAGCTCTCGAAGGAGTTTGTGCGTGAGTGGCTGATGGCCAATGGCTTCCAGGGCCGCGAGGGTGAGCAGGTTCCCGAGATGACCCCCGAGGTGGTGAGCGGTATTACGGAGCGCTACATCGAACTCTATGAGCAGATCACCGGCGAGAAGTTCTGCAAGGCCGAGGGCGAGGATATTCTGGCCCGCATCGAGCGCAATGTAACGGAGTGCTTACAGGCGTTGTAGGCCAAGCCGTAGCGAAAGTCGTGCGGTTGTTTCCTTTGAAAAGGGAGCGACCGCACATCTTTTTAGGGCCATCGAGAGGCGATCTGTTCGGCCGTTTGGCGCAGGAGCCGTTTGGCGGTGTCGGGTTGCATTGCCTCCTCCAGGGGGAGTGTTGAGGGGCGTGTGGGATAGATGGCCGAGAAGAGCGAATCGCTCTTGGGGGAGGGGTGGTGAATACCGCAGAGAGCTATGCAGGGAACCTGATGGCGATGGGCCATACGGGCCACGCCGGCCGGCAACTTTCCGTGAGCTGTTTGGCGATCAATACGCCCCTCGCCCGTGATCACCAGATCGGCCGAGGCAATCCGCTCCTCCAATCCCGTCAGACGGGCAATCAGTTCAAAGCCGCTCTCTGCCTTGGCCCCGAGGAGGGCCATCATGGCAGCCGCCATGCCGCCGGCTGCACCGGAGCCGGGGAGCGCGACAATCGATCGGCCGCATAGTTGCTCCAGCAGGGCGGCATAGTGCTTCATCCCCTGCTCCAACTGCTCCACCATTGCTTTGTCGGCCCCCTTTTGCGGGGCGAAGAGGCGGCTTGCTCCCAAAGGGCCGCAGAGCGGACTGTCGACATCCGTTGCCAAGAGCCACTCGGCCTTCAGCGCCTCGGGCAGGATCCCCGAGCAATCGATTTGCCGGATGCGTGAGAGACTCTCCCCGCCACCTGTGAGCTCCTGCTTATTTTCGTCCAAAAAGCGTACACCCAAGGCTTGCAGTAGTCCCATGCCGCCATCGTTGGTGGCGCTGCCTCCAAGGGCGATCACCAGACGGCGAGCCCCTCCAAGCAGAGCCTCGGCGATCACTTCACCCACTCCATAGCTCGTGGTTTTGAGCGGATTACGCTCCTCCTGGGCCAGTAGGGGAAGCCCCACTATGGCCGCGCTCTCGATCAGGGTTATACCTCCCGGTGCCTCTATATAGCCCCCCTCTCGCGGGCGTAGGAGCGGATCGTGGGTGGCGCAGCGACGAAACAGACCGCCCATAGGGTCGGCCAGGGCGTTGAGGCTCCCTTCGCCGCCATCGGCCATCGGATGGAGAAGAATCTCCTTCTCGGGTCGGGCACGACGGATCCCCTCGGCGATGGCCCGGGCCGCCTCCGTCGAGTTAAGCGAACCTTTGAACGAGTCGATTGCGATCAGAATCTTGTGTGGCATCGGGTGAATTTTTGGGGGATGAAAAGGGCGGCAGCGATTCTCCGCTACCGCCCTCTTGTGTAACCTGTTCCGCTACTGGCGTACGGGCTTGATATCCTTGATACGTAACTGCGTGGTTACCGTGCCTCGGTAGTGGTTCTCGACGATCTGGTAGCAGACGTCGATGGGACGTCCTCCACGGATCCACTCGTAGTGGGTGGGTTGCTGGAAGGCGATGGTCTGGATGCGCGTATTGGGCTTCTGGCGCTGGATCAGATCCATGCGCAGGTGCTCACACTCGGCACCCACCAGTCGGGCGTCGCCGTGGTTGCTCACCCCATAGGTAGCAAAGACGGGCGAGGGGTTTCCCGGGCCGAAGGGCTGGAAACGGTTCAGGCTGCGACGGAAATGGTCGTCAATATCCGAGAAGAGGATCTCGCAATCGACATCGACCTGCGGAATCAGGCTCTGCGGGTCGATATTCTCCTCGACATATTGGTTGAAGCGACGCGTAAACTCCTCCACATTCTCGGGCTTCATCGTCAGGCCGGCAGCGTACATGTGTCCTCCGAAGTTCTCCAAGAGGTCGGAGCAGGACTCCACGGCCTGGTAGAGGTCGAATCCGGGAACCGAGCGGGCAGAGCCCGTAACAAACCCGTTGCTCATGGTGAGTACCACCGTGGGGCGGTAGTAGGTCTCGATCAGGCGCGAAGCGACAATGCCGACGATGCCCTTCATCCACTGCGGGTTGTAGATCACCGTGCTCTTCAGGGCCTTCAATTCGGGATGGCTCTCGATGTAGTCGTGAGCCTCCTGCGTGACATTGCGGTCGATCGACTTGCGATCCTGATTGAAGGCGTCGATCTTCTCGCCAAACTCGGCAGCCATCGACTCCGAAGCCTCGATCAGCAGACTCACGGCGGCGTGACCACCCGACGGATCGGCATTCTCGTCGTTCTCGTCCATACGCATACGGCCGGCAGCATTGATGCGGGGGCCGATCTTAAAGACGATGTCGTCAATGGTGATGTTGTGCTTGTCCAGACCGCAGATCTTGATGATCGAGAGCAGCCCCTTGGAGGGGTGTTCGTTGAGCCGCTTGAGGCCGTAGTGGGCCAACACGCGGTTCTCATCGCTCAAGGGGACAATGTCCGAAGCGATGCTCACAACGAGCAGATCCAGCAGCGGGAGGATCTCCTCGAAGGGGATTCCGTTTCGCTGGGCATAGGCCTGCACCAACTTAAAGCCTACTCCACACCCCGACAACTCGTCGAAGGGGTAGGTGCAATCATTCCGCTTGGGATCCAAGACGGCTACCGCCTGAGGGATCTCCTCGGCGGGGAGGTGGTGGTCGCAGATAATGAAATCGACCCCCTTACTCTTTGCATAGACAACCTTTTCGGTGGCCTTAATGCCACAATCTAAGGCAATCACCAGCGATACACCCTTGCGGGCCGCATGGTTGATCCCCTTGACCGAAATACCGTATCCCTCCGTGTAACGGTCGGGAATGTAGAAGGACAAGTTTTTGTGCCCGATCTGGCGCAGGAACTTGTAAACAAGGGCTACGGCGGTGGTACCATCCACATCGTAGTCGCCGTACACCATGATCTTCTCTTGGTTACGTACGGCCTGCTCCACACGCTTCACGGCCTGCTCCATATCCTTCATCAGGAAGGGATCGTGCAGATCGCTGAGCTGCGGGTTGAAAAACTTATGAGCCCGTTCTACGGTGTCTATGCCTCTCTGTACGAGTAGATTGGCCAACACCCGGGGGAGCTTGAGCGTGGGATCGGCACTCAGTGCCGCCACCGCCGAGGCTTCGCCCTGTGGCTTCACTACCCATCTTTTCTCTATGGGCATACGCGTTATTTTTTATATATTTC
>CAZRJU010000144.1:0-3539 GCA_964600455.1 uncultured Alistipes sp.
ACATACCATTGAGGAAACCGATCTCGCGGCCACCTACGCCCACGTCACCGGCGGGAACGTCGGTATCAACACCGATGTTGTTCCACAACTCCTGCATGAAAGCCTGGCAGAAACGCATGATCTCAGCATCGGACTTGCCTACGGGGTCGAAATCCGAACCACCCTTGGCACCACCCATCGGCAGGGTCGTGAGGGCGTTCTTGAAGGTCTGCTCGAAACCGAGGAACTTCAGCATCGAGGGGTTCACTGCCTTGTGGAAACGCAAACCGCCCTTGTAGGGGCCAATAGCGCTGTTGAACTGCACGCGGTAGCCAAGGTTGGTCTGCACCTCACCCTTGTCGTCTACCCACGTTACACGGAACGTGAAGATACGATCGGGCTCAACGATACGCTCAACGATCTTAGCCTTCTCAAACTCGGGGTGCTGGTTGTAAACCTCTTCGATCGACTCCAACACCTCCTGCACGGCCTGCAGGTACTCGCTCTCGCCCGGGTGCTTGCGCTCGAGCTCAGCCATCAAAACTTTAACATCCATACTTTTTATTGGTTTAAGGTTATTAGTTTTAGGTTACACTTCTACAAATGTACAATTTATTTCGGTTGGTTGTACCGTTTCCCCCGATTTTTTTTCATTTCCCCCTTTTCAATATCCCTTGAAGCGACCTTCGAAAGAGGTGTGCATGTAAAAATCGAGGCGAAAAGCGGATTTACGATTTTTTTTATTACTTTTGTTTGTTGGAAATAGCATTTTTTGGCAAATGACACCCAAAAGAAAAAGTGAATACAAGTTACAGGAGGTCTGCGACAAGCGCAGCGAGCAGGAGTTCCTGGATTTGGTCGAGCGCATCTATGCCGGCAATCCCTACTACGTACGCCCCATCGACGGCAGTATTCGCGGGATCTTCGACCCGAAAAAGAACCGCCTCTTCGAGCAGGGCGAGGCTATCCGTTGGATTGTGCGCAGTGTCACCACTGGTGAAGTCGTAGGACGTATTGCCGCCTTCTACAACCGGGAGCAGGCCGCCTTGGAGGAGCAGCCCACGGGTGGTTGCGGGTTCTTCGAGGCGATCGACAATTATGAGGTAGCCCGCATGCTCTTCGATGCTGCCCGCCAGTGGCTCGAGGATCGTGACATGGAGGCGATGGACGGCCCCATCAACTTCGGCCCGCGCGATGCCTTCTGGGGCCTTTTGGTCGAGAACTTTGAGTGCGAGCCCCTCTTTGAGAATCCCTACAACCCGCCCTACTACAAGGCCCTTTTCGAGCGATACGGCTTTCAGAACTACTTTAACCAGCACACCTATCTGCGCGAGTTGCGCGAGGGGCTCTTCAGCGACTCGGTCTATGAGCGCGTGAAGCGCCTAAAGGAGAACCCTGCCTACAGCTTCCGCCACATCCGAAAGAAGAATCTGGATCAGGTGATCGAGGAGTTCCGTACGGTCTACAACAAAGCCTGGTCGGGCTTTTCGGGGGTCAAGGAGATGACCCGCGAGGAGGCTCAACGCCTTTTGGGAATGTTGCGCCCGATCCTCGATGAACGGCTGGTCTACTTCGCCTACTACAACGACGAACCTATCGGTTTCTTTATCATGATCCCCGACCTGAACTGCCTGATCGGCGACTTCAAGGGACGCTTTGGTTGGTGGGAGAAGCTCCGCATGTGGTGGCGTCTGAAGGTACTCCACAAGGCCGACCGCGCCTTCGGTCTGATCTTCGGTGTGAGCCCCGACTACCACGGCAAGGGAATCGAATCGGGCATGATTCACGCCTTCGAGCAGAAGGTCTCCACGCTCCCCTACAAGCGCCTGGAGTTGGCCTGGATTGGAGATTTCAACCCCGTGATGATGCGCATGGTGGAGGGCTATGTGTGTGCCACACGCCACAAGATGCACACCACCTACCGCTACCTCTTCAACCGCGAGAAGGAGTTTAAGCGCTGCCCGCGCCTGGGACGCAAGAAGAGCTAAGCGGCAAGCCCCTACCCAAAGTCCCCAAAAACAAAATCCCGAAAACCTTAAAACATTATAGTTTAGTATGAAAACTACCGCATTTACCAAGTACCACATTGCCAACGGTGCCAAGATGGCCGAGTTTGCCGGCTACAACATGCCGATTGAGTTCACGGGCATCAACGACGAGCACCTCTGCGTAAGAAACAACGCCGGAGTATTCGACGTGAGCCACATGGGCGAGATCTGGGTGAAGGGCCCCAAGGCGCTCGATCTCTTGCAACGCATCACCTCGAACGACGTGTCGAAACTCTTTGACGGCAAGGTGCAGTACTCCTGCATGCCCAACGGCCGCGGGGGTATCGTAGACGATATTCTGGTCTACCGCATTGACGCCGAGTGCTACCTCCTGGTTGTCAACGCAGCCAACGTGGAGAAGGATTGGCAGCACATCTGCGCCGAGGGCGCCAAGATGGGCATGGAGGCCGGCCACGGCAAGGAGCTCTACAACGCCTCCGACGAGATCTGCCAGTTGGCCATCCAGGGCCCCAACGCCATGAAGATCGTACAGAAGCTCTGCCAGGAGCCCGTCGAGGAGATGGAGTACTACACCTTCAAGAAGATGCCGGTGGCCGGTATCGATGCCATCCTCTCGATCACGGGTTATACGGGATCAGGCGGTTGCGAGATCTATGTCGCCAACGAAGAGGCCGATCGCCTTTGGGAGGCGCTGTGGGCCGTAGGTAAGGAGATGGGCCTGCAGAATATCGGCCTGGGGGCCCGCGATACGCTCCGTCTGGAGAAGGGCTTCTGCCTCTATGGCAACGATATCGACGATACGACCTCGCCCATCGAGGCCGGTCTGGGTTGGATCACCAAGTTTGCCGAGGGCAAGGAGTTTATCGACCGCGGTTACATGGAGCAGCAGAAGGCCGAGGGGGTAACGCGCAAACTGGTGGGCTTCAAGCTCATTGATCGCGGTATTCCGCGCCACGAGTATACGCTCTGCTCGGCAGAGGGTGAGCCGATCGGCCACGTTACTTCGGGTACGATGTCGCCCTGCCTGAAGGTGGGTATCGGCACCGGCTACGTGAAGCCTGCTTACGCCAAGGTCGGTACCCAAATCGCTGTCGAGGTACGCGGTCGTCTGTTGAAGGCCGAGGTGGTGAAGCTCCCCTTCGTATAGCACGCCTTTAATCTACCCCTGTCGGGAGGTGGCCCCAAGAGCGGTTCACCTCCCGATCTCTTTTCTCGGAGCGATTTTATTTGGTCGTTTCGGCTTGTTCAGAGATTAGCAACAGCAGAATTACGCATCAGAGGGAGCAACCGACAAACCATCCCATTTTTCATCTACTCCTTCAAAAAATCAATCCGGTTATATAAAAAAGTAAGGAGAAATAGTACAATATTAGAAAAATATCACTAATTTTGTCAAAAGAGAAGATCTCCCTGATATGCAAAACCTTACATATTGCATAAACCCACATGGGCAAAGCCTCCCCTTCGTGCATTCTAACGCACGGATTATCAATGCCTTGCAAAAATTCGGGGGGGGGATTTTTGCCTCAACACGCTAAAGATCCTACAACA
>CAZRJU010000145.1:0-3538 GCA_964600455.1 uncultured Alistipes sp.
GAGCGGGTAGTGAGTTGGCTTCTTCGTGGGGACTATACCTTCGTAGAGGGGACTTCGGCTGAGGTGAGCCGAAAGTTCTTCAACTACTGCTCTTCGCCCGAGCTCTTTGGGGTGGAGGAGCTCTCGAATCAACCCCTGATGGAGGTGGTGGCCCGTCGTCATGGCTCGTCAAGCGACCATGTCCTGATCCATACCCGCATCGAGGAGTTGGTGCGTGGAGCCTTGGCCTCGGGGGAGGCCGACCGTGTGGTTGCGGCTCTGCAGTTGGTGGATCAGGTGAAGCGTTGCGGAGTGAATGTGGCTCCTGCCGTGCAGCTTCTCAAGGAGGAGTGCTCGGCCTGGATCACCGCTACACCCGAGCGTCTGGCGCATTTCTACAGCTCGCTTTCGGTGGAGATCTTCGATGGTTGGATCGTGCGCGAGCAACTCCATGACCGCCAGGCCTACCTGCTGGATGAGGCATTGCAGCCCGATCTGATGAGGCTCTATCGTTACTTCTATCCCAATACGGTGGCGGCAACGGGCTCCCTGCTCTCCCGCTTGCTCTACAAACTCACCCCCGAGAACTTGGCGTTGTTGCTGCGGGATGCCAATCCCGATGCCCTTTCGCGTCAGGGGTGCTACTTAGATACCATTGCCCAAAACAGCGCCTATGTCGATCGTTTGTGGGCTGTGTTGATCGCCGATCTGGGCGAGGGCGTGCGGGCCGATCTCTTTGAGAAGTTCCGTACGGAGTGGGCCAACGAGGCTTTCGCTCCCCTCTTCCACTATGGCTTTAGAAACCGCTTGCAGGCTCCGCTGAAGCTTCTGGCTACGGTGGGTGAATTGGTACGCAAGAATGGAGCCTTCAAGAGCCTGCTTCTGGAGGGAGAACGCCAGAGTTCGGTCTACCGCAGCCTCTTCGCTGAGGTGGCTCCCACCATTCGTCGTGCAGAGGCCCCCGCTCTTCTCGAGCAGATCAACCGCGATTTGATCGAGCCGCTTAACGGCCCCACGGCCTCCTTCCTCTACGAGTGGGTGATCCTCTATCACCTGCTTAGTGGTAGTTGGAGAGGCCTGCCCAAGAGCGAGCCTGATGCCCTCTATGAGGTGGCCCTTCGGGTCGGTGATCACTCCTACCTGGGCGAGGTGGCCAAGCAACGACTGATCGAGACCCCCGAGTCGCAGAGCCTCCAGCTGCGGCGTATCATGCAGGATCTGGAGCGTTGTGCACTGCTCGATGATCAACTCCTGGCTGAGCTCTTGCCGACCTTTGCTACCGAGAAGCAGCATCGCCTTCTGGAGCTCTATTTTTCGGTACGTCAGCTTCCCTTTAAGGAGGCTCTGGCCCTTGTCGAGCAATTCGACTTTGTGGCCGAGGGCGAGCTGACCCTTTTGCTCGATTACGAGGCAGAGTACAAGAGCTTCTGCCGCAACCGCAAGATCAAGGGTTTCTTTACGGGAATCTTTGGCGGCAAGAAAGATCAAAAATAGCCATCCAAACGCGAAAAAGTTATGAAGAGATTTTTAATACTTATCCTGACACTGTTCTTTATCCTCCCGCTGGCGGCACGCGACCTGGGCGACCGTGCGCGGGATAGCTGGCGCTACCGTGTGGTGAGCAAGAAATCGCTCAACGTGCGCAGTCAGCCCGGCACTCACGGTTCGGTGCGGCTTACCGTAACGCCCGGCGACTATATCTATGGTGAGCCGGTCAATGCCGAGTGGGTCAAGGTGCATAGCGACGAGAACCTTTATGTGGCGAGCCAGTATCTTGCCTCCGAGGAGAACCCCTATTACCAGCAGACCGAATTGGCCGACGAGGGGTACGACACCGACCGTACGCTCCGTATTCAGCGTGTGGTACACTGGATCCTGCTTGCTGTCTGCATCCTCTTTGCCATTGTCGGTATCTGGTGGTTCATGTCCGAATGGGGCGTGGAACTCTTTGAAGATAGTACTGATCGATACGTTAAAGACCATGTGGAGGGATATGTTAGAATGAAGCAAAAGTTCTATTACGGCTCCACCTCTTATCTTGCCGTGTTGGGTATTGCCGGTATGCTGCTCCTCTCGATGGTGGCCGGCGTATTGGCCCTGATGATCGTGGGAGGTGCCGTATGGCTCATCATGGCCATTATCTGGGTGATCCTTTGGGCCTTAGTGATCGTGGGTTGGATCGGCCTGGTAGGCGGTATTTTGTGCCTCTTTGGAGATGATGAGACCAAGGGCATGGGCTGTGGCGGTATCGTTATCGGCGGTGTGATTGTCGGCTTCTCGGATGCGATCAAGAGCTTCGGTGATGCCGCCATTGACACGGGATTTGCCTTCTTTAGAAACCTCTATGTGGTCGACTTCGCCCGCGATTTGGTGGTGCTCTACTGGAAACCTGCTCTCTTGTTGGTGTTGGCCCCGTTGGCACTCTTCCTGGCTCTGGTGCTTGTTACGATGCTTATTTCGGGTATTTTTATGTTGGTGGAGTGGCTCGTGATGCTGCGCTACAACGTGAAGAATCCCTGTCCCATGTGCCAGAAACCCTCCGAGCCTGCCATCTACCTCTCCAATGGTGAGCCGCTGCCCGTGGCTCTTCATCCGGGCCGCTACGGTATCTTCCATATCACCCACCCCGCAACGAGGGAGAAACTCCCCACGATGCTCTTCAACGGAAAGGGTGATCTGCCGCGTCTCTGCCACAACTGCGGGCAGCCGATCGCAGCCAAGATGGGTAGCGAGAAGCATATCGCTCTGGCCGGTGTGGCCGAGTCGGGTAAGACGGCTCTGGTCTACCGCTTGGTGGCCGAGCTGATGCGTACCTATCCCGACAATATCTCCTTCACGGATGATGTCAACTCCGACTATGAGATGATGGATAGTATCCGCCAGATCGTTGAGGATGGGGCTATGGTCAACCTTCCCCGTAAGACGGAGGTGGGGCGGCGTCGTGCTATCCAGCTCATGATCCGCGGTTCGCAACAGCTCTCCTACCGCCTCTTTATCAACGATGTGGGCGGTGAGCTCTACGACCTGGCCGGCGTAACGGCTGCCGATGCTACCGATATGTCGAAGTTCGTCAACAACGTGCAGTCCATCCTCTTCATGGTCGATCCCATGACCATCGACTTTGAGGCAGCTGCAAGCCCCTCCGAAGAGTTTGAGGATTGGCTCTCGAAGTGCGATAGCGTGAGTGAGCGCATCGACATCGTCGAGGCCTTCAAGCGCTTGGTGCAGTTCTTTGAGCAGGAGCGCCGTTCGCTCTCTAAGATTCACTTCAACGTGGTACTCGCCAAGAGCGACCTGGGCTATTTGAACGGGGTAAATCCCTCCGATGAAGAGGCCCTCAAGCACTTCATTACGACCGAGATGGGCTTGGGTAATCTGATCCATCAGATCGAGGCCAAGTTTTCCCGCATCCACTACTCCGCCTTCTCGGCTACAGCTTCTGCTGAGGAGTCTCGTGCCTTTGAGATGGGGGAGGAGTTATTAGATCAGCTCTCAATCAAATAATATTTTGTTGTGATAAGGCCGCACCTGCGGCACATCCCAAACAAAGCCCGAACGG
>CAZRJU010000146.1:0-3534 GCA_964600455.1 uncultured Alistipes sp.
TGAAGACAAAGCCGGTCATCTTGGCCTCCTGCGGCTCTACCGTGCGGCTCTCGGTCGGTGCAGGACGCGGCGAGGGGGCGATGCGGATAAAGCAGTCGAGCAACTCACGAACACCGAAATTGTTCACTGCCGACCCAAAGAATACCGGAGCGAGTTCTCCGCGCAGGTAGGCTTCGCGATCGAAATCGTCGTAAACACCCTCGACCAACTCGACATCCGAGCGCAATTGATCGGCAAATTTTTCACCGATATACTCTTCCAATACAGGGGTATCGAGGTCCGTAATTTCCACCGTTGAGGCGTCGGCCGTCTGTTTTTCGTCGGAGGTGAAGAGCGACAGATGTTTCTCGTAGAGGTTGTAAACACCTTTGAAATCGGGACCGTTGGAGATCGGGAAAGCGAGTGGACGTACCCGAATGCGCAACTCTTTCTCCACCTCGTCGAGCAGGTCGAACGGCTCTTTTGAGGGGCGGTCCAACTTGTTGATGAAGACGATTACCGGCGTCGAACGCATGCGACAAACCTCCATCAGTTTGCGGGTCTGTGTTTCGACACCCTTTGCGCCATCGATAACAATGATTACCGAATCGACCGCCGAAAGTGTGCGGTAGGTATCCTCGGCAAAGTCCTCGTGGCCCGGGGTATCGAGGATATTGATCTTGCGCTCCTTATACTCAAAACCCATTACGGAGGTGGCCACCGAGATACCGCGCTGGCGCTCGATCTCCATAAAGTCGGAGGTGGCCCCCTTCTTGATCTTGTTGCTCTTGACGGCACCGGCCACATGGATAGCGCCACCAAAAAGGAGCAGTTTCTCGGTCAGGGTTGTCTTACCCGCGTCGGGGTGGGCAATCACCGCAAAGGTACGGCGGCGTGCAATTTCTTCGTGTAGTGTCATGAATCTTTTTTCGGTTTCAACAACGTGGTGGGGGATTATCCCTGCTTCGGGTAATCCGAGTTATAGTGGCAACCCACCGACTCCTTCAACTCGCGGCCCTGCTTGATAACCAAGTAGGCCACGGCAATCATATTTCTCAGTTCACAGAGTTCGCGGTTGGGCTTGGTCTTTCCGTAGAGCTCCTCGGTCTCCTCGTAGAGAAGCTCCAAACGACGCATGGCGCGCTTGAGCGAGAGGTTCGTGCGAACAATGCCGACATAGTTCGAGAGGATGGCCTGCATCTCGCGTTTCGAACGGATGATCATCAGCATCTCCTCTGTATGCTCCGTGCCGGCGAAATCCCAATCGGGAATCCCCTCCTGAATCTCCACCTTATCCAGCCGCTCGGCCGTATGACGGGCCGCCTGGTCGGCATAGACCACAGCCTCGATCAGCGAGTTCGAGGCCAGGCGGTTGGCTCCGTGCAGCCCCGTGCAGGAGGCCTCACCCAACGCATAGAGGTTGCGAATCGAGGTCTGGCCATTGAGATCGACCTTCACACCTCCACACGAGTAGTGGGCTGCAGGGGTTACGGGAATCCAATCCTTGGTGATATCGATTCCGATCGAAAGGCACTTCTCGTAGATGTTGGGGAAGTGGCTCTTGATCCGATCGGCCGGTTTGTGGGTTACATCCAGGTAGACAAAGTCCTCGCCGCGTTTGGTCATCTCGCGGTAGATGGCTCGGGCCACCACATCGCGCGGAGCCAGCGACGCCATCGGGTGGTACTTATCCATAAACTCCTCCCCCGACTTCAGGCGCAGGATCGCGCCAAAACCGCGCATCGCCTCCGTAATCAGGAAGTTGGGCTTCTCGCCCGGGTTGTAGAGGGTGGTGGGATGGAACTGGATAAACTCCATGTGTTCGGTCATGGCCTTGGCGCGGTGGCACATGGCAATACCGTCGCCCGTGGCCACCACCGGATTCGAGGTCGAGGAGTAGATATTGCCGCAACCGCCCGTGGCGACGATCGTAAACTTGGCCAACATGGTCTCGATCTCATTGGTCTTTTCGTTGAGCACATAGGCACCGAAGCAGGCCAGACCGCGCGTGTGACGCGTAACAAATTCGCCCAGATGGTGCTGGGTCAGGAGGTCGATGGCAAAGTGGTGCTCCAAAACAGTGATGTTGGGATGGCTCTTCACCGAGGCGATCAAGGCGCGTTCGATCTCGGCACCGGTGAGATCCTCGTGGTGGAGGATGCGATGCTCGGAGTGGCCGCCTTCACGGTTGAGTTCGAAGCGGCCATCAGCCGTCTTATCGAAACGCGTACCCCAGGCGATCAGATCCTCGATAAGCTCGGGAGCTCGCCTTACGACCAACTCCACCGCCTCGCGGTTACACTTTCCCGCACCGCAGACCAAGGTATCCTCGATATGCTTCTCGAAGGTATCGGGGGCATAGGTTACCGAACAGATACCCCCTTGGGCATAGTTCGTGTTGGCCTCGGCCATCTCCCCCTTGGTTACGATGGTAACCCGGCCCCGTGCGGCGGCCTTCAAGGCAAAACTCAACCCGGCAGCACCGGATCCAATGACTAAATAATCGGTTTTCATCCCTCTGAGTTTTTTTTGGATCGTAGCGATCAAAGGTGGTTATTCTCACCTTTCCGACTGCAAAGATAGAAAATAAATTCATACCTTTGTCGTCCAAAAGAGAGATACTTACCATGGAACAGCGCAAAATCGACATAAACGACTACGACTACCCGCTTGAGGAGGAGCGCATCGCCAAATTTCCGCTGGATCAACGTTCGGAATCCAAACTGCTGCTCTACCGCGGCGGAGAGATCTGCGAAAGCCGCTTCTTTCGCTTGGAGGAGCACCTGCCTGCCGGCTCGCTGCTCGTATTCAACAATACGAAGGTGATCCGTGCCCGAATCATCATGCACAAGCCCACGGGGGCCCGCATCGAGATCTTCTGTTTAGAGCCCCACTCGCCGGCCGACTATGAGAGGGCCTTTGCCGTCAAGGAAGCATGCCTCTGGAGCTGCATTGTCGGGGGCCTGAAGAAGTGGAAAGAGGGTGCCCTTGTGATCGACTTCGAGTGGCAGGGCAAGGCGCAACAGCTGCGGGCATTCCTTGTAGAGAAGCAGGGGCGTGAGCAACTGATCCGCTTTGAGTGGGAGGCCGATCTGAGTTTCGGACAACTGCTCGAACAGCTGGGGCGCATCCCAATTCCCCCCTACCTCAACCGCGAATCCGAGGAGATCGACAACCGCCGCTACCAGACCGTCTACTCGAAGTTCGAGGGCTCGGTGGCAGCTCCCACGGCCGGTCTGCACTTTACCGATGAGCAGATCGCCCGTATGCGCGAAAAGGGGTTCCGCTTTGAGGAGGTTACGCTCCATGTCGGGGCCGGCACCTTCCTCCCCGTCAAGGAGGCCGACGCCACTCACCATCCGATGCACACCGAACACTTTGAGGTTAGGCTCGATACGCTGCGCCAACTGCGCCACCACCACGGCCGCATTGTAGCGGTAGGTACCACCTCGGTTCGCACCCTGGAGTCACTCTCGGCCTTAGCCTGGCGTATCCGCCAAGGGGAGAACCCCACCGAGCGGGTGGTCGGACAGTGGGAGCTCTATGACCTGCCCC
>CAZRJU010000147.1:0-3409 GCA_964600455.1 uncultured Alistipes sp.
CCTGCCGATCTTAGTGGAGGAGTTCCTGCGTGCAGGGGTGGATGTCGACTTCAAGCGCCGCCACTTTATCGACGTGCAGAATATCTTTCACAAGATGGAGCAGCGCACCCTGGTGGCTGCCTACAAGTTCTACTGCGACAAGAACTTAGAGGATGCCCACTCGGCCGAGGCCGATACGCTGGCCACCTACGAGGTGCTGAAGGCACAGCTCGACCGCTATCCCGATCTCAAGAACGATATTGCCGCCTTGGCCGAGTTCTCGACCCGTGGCGATAGTGCCGACTATGCCGGTCGCATCCTCTACAACGAGCAGCGCGAGGAGATCTTCGGCTTCGGCAAATATAAAGGCATGCGTGTTGAGGAGGTCTTCCGCAAAGACCCCTCCTATTATGCCTGGATGATGAACGGCGACTTCCCGCTCTACACCAAAAAGGTGATCACGGAGATTCGTTGCCGAATGAAAAACCAATAACCGCCTTTCACCATGCAACGCCTCTTTTCGACCCTGCTTTTGATCCTGCTCTCGCTGGGGGCCCTTCAGGCCACACCCATTGAGCGTTCGCGCACGATCGTCTACATCCGTGGCGTGAAGTACTACATCCACACCGTGGAGCAGGGCGAGACGCTCTCTCAGGTCGCCCGCGCCTATGCCACCTCCGAGGAGGAGCTCCTGAAGGAGAATCCTCAAGCCCGAGATGGGCTCAAGACCGACCAAACCCTCAAGATCCGGGTAACGGCTGCCACCGCACGTGAGCCCGAGCGGAGCGATTCGCGGGCCTCAAAGAAGCACTTTATCACCCACCGTATTGCAGCCGGTGAGACCCTCTATGCCATCTCCCGCCGCTACGAAATCTCGGTGGAGACCATCCTGGAGGATAATCCCGAAACCGATCCCGTCAGCCTGGTGATTGGCAGTGAACTGAAGATTCGCAAGCGCAGCATCGGGCAGACCGATGCCACGGAGAGCCGTGCTCAGGTGGAGGAGTATACCGAGCAGTTGAATCGGGTGCAGGGAGCAGGAGAGCCCTACCTCTACTATGTGGTCAAGCCGCGCGAGACGATCTACTCGCTTGCCCGCCGCTACGGCATGAGCGAGGCCGAGTTTGTCGCACTGAACGACCTGCAAGGGGGACTTAAGGCGGGACAGATCATCCGAATCCCCAATCCGGCCTACAATCCCGAAGCGATAGCAGCCATCGACTCGCTAATGTTTTCCCCGACCATCGACACGCCGCCCGCAGCCCCAAAGCGCGAACTCTTCTTCACGGCACTACGCCCCTACGAGCGCCTGCAGGTGGCTATGCTTCTGCCGATGAGCGACGCTCAGGGGCGTGCCAACAACAACTACACGGCCTTCTACCAGGGTTTCCTGCTCGGATTGGAGGAGCTCAAGCAGGCAGGTCGATCGGTTGATCTGGCCCTCTTTGACACGCAGCGCGACTCGGCTCGTCTGCGCGAGATCATGAGCGATGAGGCCTTCCGCCGCGCCCACCTGATCGTTGGCCCGATCTATAGTGAGGAGCTCGCTACGGTATTGCCCTATGCCGAGGAGCACAACACCCCCGTCGTTTCGCCCCTGGCCTCCTACCGTACGATCGACAGCGATGCCCTCTTCCAGATGGCCCCCGATATTGCCCACAAGTACGACAAGCTCACTCCGCTGCTCACTTCTGATCTTTCGATCACGCTGATCCGTACTCCGGAGACCGACCGTGAGTTCGAGGCCGAGATCCTGAAGGCTCTCGAGGGGCACGACTACACCTACTTCGATTACGAGACGGTGCAGGGTGTGGAGAATGCCGAGAAGGGCGATCTCACGCCGCTGCTCACCAGCCACGAGAACCACCTCTTTGTGATCCTCTCGAAGAGTGAGGTCGAGGTCGACCGCATCTTGGCCTCCCTCTCCTCGGCCCAGAACAATCTGCAAGCCCGCAGCCTGAATGCCCCCACTTATCAGGTGTTGGGCAGTACGCGCTGGAACCGCTTTACGAACATCGACCGCACGATCCTCTTCAAGAACCGCACGATCCTCTTCTCGCTCTTCCATGCCAAGCGCGACAACGAGAGCGTACGCCACTTCGACCGCCGCTACATGGGGGCTTTTTCGTCGCTTCCCAACCTCTACGCCTACCGCGGCTACGAGGCAGCCAAGATCTTCTGCGAGGGGCTCTTCTCGGAGATCGAGTATAAGATGGAGGGACGGCGCTACCGACCGTTGCAGACCCCTTATAGCTTCGAGCAGGAGGAGGGACGTTTGAGCCACGACAACTGCGAGTGGGTACGTATCCAGTATAATTTGGACTTTACGATTACGATCGAATAAGCATTTTCTTCCTATGGCAAATATCCCCAACGGCATTCCCGAAAAGACCATCGAACGCCTCAGCGAATATCGACGCACCCTGCTCGCCAGCCACAAGCAGGGTATCACCCATATCTTCTCCCACGTGCTGGCCGGCATGCACGGCATCACGGCCGTACAGGTACGCCGCGATCTGATGCTCATCGGCTTCTCGAGCGACACGAAGAAGGGCTACGACGTAAAGGTCTTGATCGACTTCATCAGCAACATCCTCGACAGCGAGCAGATCATGAATATTGCCGTTATGGGGATGGGACACCTGGGACAGGCGATCTCCAAATACTTCAACGGCAAGCGCCTGAAGCTCAAGATCACGGCGGCATTCGACATCGACGAGAAGAAGATCGGCAGCGAGATCAACGGAATACCGGTCTTTCACATGGATCGCTTCGAGGAGATCGTGGCCGAGAAGGAGATCAGCATCGTGATCGTCTCCTCGCCGACGAAGGTGGCCCCCGAGCTGGTGCTGCCGATCATCAATGCCGGCATCAAAGGGGTGCTTAACTTCACCTCCACACCGCTCAACTTCCCCCAGGGAATCGTTGTCGAGAACTACGACATCACCACGCTGCTCGAGAAGGTGGCCTACTTTGTCAAGGAGAGCGAAGAAAATAACGGTTAAGGAGCTACAAAGGGAGGGGATTCATGCAGATATACCGAGGATTTGAGGCGATCAGGGAGCAACGGCCTCGCGTGGCAACTGTGGGCTCGTTCGATGGAGTACACCGTGGGCACGGAGCCCTCGTTGAGCGCATCAAACAGGAGGCCGAGACCCATCAAATGGAGTCGATGGTCATCACCTTCGATCCTCATCCGCGCTTAGTGCTCGAAGAGGAGAGCGCGCTACGAATCCTCTCCACTACCCGCGAAAAGATCGCCCTGTTGGAGGCGATGGGGGTAGAGAGCCTGCTGATTATCCCTTTCGATCACGCTTTCAGCCAACTGCCGCCCGAGCGCTTTATAAGACTGCTTATCGAGCGGGCCAATGTTCGGAGCTTGGTGGTAGGCTATGACCACCGTTTCGGCCGTGACAAAGCCGGCAACTAC
>CAZRJU010000148.1:0-3387 GCA_964600455.1 uncultured Alistipes sp.
GAGCATCCTCATCGAAGTCATACTTAGCCAAAAGGTCACGAACCTCCATCTCAACCAAGTCAAGCATCTCAGCGTCATCAACCATATCACACTTGTTCAAGAAAACAACGATACGGGGAACATTTACCTGCTTAGCCAAAAGTACGTGCTCGTTAGTCTGGGGCATAGGACCGTCAGTAGCAGCAACTACCAAGATAGCACCGTCCATCTGTGCAGCACCAGTAACCATGTTCTTTACATAATCGGCGTGACCCGGGCAGTCAACGTGAGCATAGTGACGAGTTGCAGTCTGATACTCTACGTGAGCAGTGTTGATGGTGATACCACGCTCCTTCTCCTCGGGTGCGTTGTCGATTGAATCGAATGAACGAAGCTCTGACAAACCTCTGTTCGCAAGAACTGTAGTGATAGCAGCAGTAAGAGTAGTCTTACCGTGGTCTACGTGTCCGATTGTACCGATGTTTACGTGCGGTTTCGAACGGTCAAATTTTTCTTTTGCCATAGTTTTAATAGGTATTAAAATTTATAAAAATTTCCTTTCGTTCATTTAAGTTCTCTTCGTAACGGCCGATGCGGCGATGCCCCTCTTAAAGGGCACCTTCGCATCCAATGTGAGCGGAAGACGAGGCTCAAACTCGCGACCCTTAGCTTGGAAGGCTAATGCTCTATCAACTGAGCTACTTCCGCAAAAATACACCGTTCAGAATCCTACTCCCCCGAGACCCTAAAGCCTCGGTTTCGCAACTCCAACCGGCGTTAAAAAGTGGGAAGAGATGGATTCGAACCACCGAAGGTATAAACCAGCAGATTTACAGTCTGCCCCATTTGGCCACTCTGGTATCTTCCCAATATGTTCAAAACTTCGATCCGCCCCGCCCTTGGCGCCGACCCTCCAACTCTTTCGGCTCCGAGAGCCGATGGAGGGATTCGAACCCACGACCTGCTGATTACAAATCAGCTGCTCTGACCAGCTGAGCTACATCGGCAAATCCTCCGTTTTGGTTTGCAAAAGTAGGTATTAAAATTGAAACCTCCAAATTTTCGAGGTTAAAATTTCAACTTTTTCTCAAAGAACTTCTTTTTACGCGATTTCAAACCGACCGTCGCACAATCAGCGAAATCGGGTGCAAATATAAGCATATTATTCAAAACTACCAACACCAAAAAGGGAGATTTGTTATTTTTTTTCTTTTTTTATCTCAAACAATCCTTTTTACCTATTATAAAATAGGTGTCCAAGTATATTGGGGCGGATGATACAATGATCTAAATCCGCCCCAACCCCTTTACAAAATGGCCACAGAATACATTGCTGCCCCAAAATAACTCCATCGGTAAGCCACCACCTGGAAATAACGTTTACTTGAAGTATCAACCTTCTGTCTTTGCATTCCAATTTTTAATACGTGTTTCCCAGGGGCCACACCCGAAAGACGAATCGTAAATCCCTCGCGCAATTTACCTATTCCCACCGTATTTTTATCCCACTTCACCTGTAGCGTCAGATTTCCATGCTCTTCTTTCTTGAAATCGGAGAAAGGAGGCATGTAGATCAACACCTCATCCTCACGCAAGGTAGATAGATCTATAGGCGGATCCACCGAAGAAAGTGTCCCCGGGGCAGGAGGTGGAATCTGCCTATCATCTTCCACAGAAGGAGATGACTGGGCTGAGAGCCGCTCTTCTGCCTCCTGTCCCAACATTTCGCAGGTCATTGGCTCCACCACATCAAGAAGCTCTCCCGAGCTAACTACCCTCACTTTTTGACGCTCAACGGCGGCCGTCATCACATCAATCATTTTAATTGAGAGCATATTACGCCCCCCTGTCAAAGTCACCACCGAAAGGACAACCTTGTTCGCTCCAGCCAACTTACCAATCTCTGTTGCCTGCATATCATCCACAGCCCCAGAGTTTGAAAACTGCTGTTCGCGCATTACACTCTCAAGCAAGGAGCGCTCTACCAAATTGTAAGTACCCATATTAACAATGGCAGCTCCAATCAACTCTCGGATTGCCATTTTAGTACCCTCATCAATGGCCGTACCCGATGAAGAGGGATCAAAGACGGCTATTCGCTCCCGTTCCTGTGCCGTAAGCAGCCCACAACAAGAGAGAAGAATGGAAAGTAGAAATACAAATTTATTTTTCATGTTTTCAGATTTTAAGATTTTCAATTCTCTATTTTGGGCAGGATAGCCGCCAAAAGGGCCTCCTGCAAAGCACGTTGTTGAAACGCCTTACGAACGGCTAACAGATGATTCCCCGCACCAGCATAGATTCGCGGATCATTTTGGAGGGAGATCGAGGCAACAACCCGCTTCAGATGGCAGTTATAAAGTTGCCCTACCGCATTGGCATAGTAGGAGATCACCCCATAGGGGCCACTTCCATTGCTGCGAAGCGATGTCGAGATCTTGAGTTCCAAAATAAAATCAGCCTGATCGGGTTGATCAACCCAGGTACAACCGCGTTCGGAGAGCGCCGATTTCAACATCTGTGCCACCACCTCGGCCTGTTCCTCATGCTCAGGAAATTCCCGACAGTGCCATCTGCAAGAGAGGAAGAGTCGCGTACTCTGCTCGAGCCGAATAACCTCCGACTCCAAACTCAATTTTAACTCTTCGTAACGTCCATGCTGCAAGACTTCTGCAGAAGCATCGGGCTTTACCGCGATATAGAGTTGTTGCCACGAATAGATCTCTTCAAGTTGTGCAAGGGCTGCAAGGCAGCGCTCTCGAGCCAAAATCTTCTTTCCGGCCTCCTTCAACGAAGCGAGAGCAGCCCGCTCTCCCTCCACCCTGGTAAGTAAGAGTTCTATTCGCTCCCCATAGTAGTTCGCCAAAGCCTCTCTACCAACCACGGCAAGAGCATAGGCCATACGAGTAGCGGAGTTGTAGCAACTCATCACCTCCACACCAACAGCCACTGCCGAAGTAGAGGTCTCTATCCGCTGACGATACGCATTCAGAATTTGTTCTCGGTAATACTCCCCCTCTTGTCGGCTCAGCGACTGGGTTACAGATTCACTGGATGCATTGATCTTCAACTGAATTTCTTCGACCAATCGAGTGCGTGCAAGTTCCTCCAACGAGGATAGAAAGGATCCGAGCGACCCTCCGGCAGGCAGCATGTCCTGCGAAAAACCAAGATAATAGTCCTCCGAGGGATAGGCTTGACGACGATACTCCTCATCCGTCCAAGACGGCACCTCCTGTGCCAATAAGGAGCCCGGGGAAAGGGCAGCCAAAAATACGATGGCTACCGACAAAAGCCAGCGCATGATGTTATCTCTCTTCTGCTCTATTTTGCTCTTCAATATAGGCCTGACGCATCATGCGCATCTCTTCCAAGAATTGACTCTCTTGCACATCAATCGAGAGTATC
>CAZRJU010000149.1:0-3319 GCA_964600455.1 uncultured Alistipes sp.
GGCAGGCGTTGTAGATCGAAGCACGGAAACCGCCAACCGAGCGGTGACCCTTGATGCCGACCATACCATTCGACTTGGCAAACTCCATAAACTCGCTCTGCAGCTCCTCCTTGCCGGGGGCCATCACGAAACATACGTTCATGAGCGAACGATCCTCCTTCTCGGCCGTACCTACAAAGAGCGTGTTGCGGTCGATCTCGGCGTAGAGCATCTCGGCCTTCTCCTTGTTGCGCTTGTAGGCAGCCTCAACACCGCCGTTCTCCTTTACCCACTTCAGGGTCTCGTGCATCACAAAGATCGGGAATACGGGAGGGGTATTGAACATCGAGTGGTTGCGTGCCTCCTCGGGATAGTGGGTAGCATAGTTCACCATCGTCTGCAGGGGACGCTCGGCCGTACCAAGCAGATCCTTGCGGATGATTACAAAGGTTACACCTGCGGGGCCTACATTCTTCTGAGCGCCACCGTAGATCATACCATACTTACGCACATCCACCGGACGCGACATAATATCCGACGACATATCGGCCACGAGCGTTACGGGCGAGTCGATATCCTCATGAATCTCCGTACCGTAGATCGTGTTATTGGTCGTGATATGGAAATAGTCGGCATCCGTCGGGATGGTGTAACCCTTGGGAATGTAGGTATAGTTCTTATCCTCGGAGGAGGCTACCACCTCCACATCTCCATAGAACTTGGCCTCCTTGATCGCCTTCTTGGCCCATACGCCGGTCTGCAGATAGGCAGCCTTCTTCTTCAGCAGATTGGCAGGCACCTCAAAGAACTGCGTCGAAGCACCACCACCCAGGAAGAAGACGGCATAATCCTCGGGGATATTGAGCAGATCACGCCACAGTTGCTCGGTTTCAGCCATCACACGCTCCCAACCGGGGGTACGGTGCGAAATCTCCAAAATACCGATACCGGTACCATCAAAATCACGAATGGCCTCAATAGCCGACTCGACAGCCTCCTTGGGCAGCACGCAGGGCCCTGCGTTAAAATTGTGCATTTTCATCTTGAAAGTTAAAGTTATAAGGTTTTTTAAAATTTTTCTTCACCTTGAAACGTTCTATCATACAAATATAAGAAATTTTTCTCAACTTCGCCCCCTTTTTCCAAAATATTTTCACTCGCCGAAAAACTTTTTCGCCCAAGAAAAACGCCCCTTCGACACCCGCGAAAAAATTATAACACAAAAGGGTGTTTTACTTCCATTTTTTTCGTACCTTTGTAGGATATTACCAAGAAACAAGTAACTTCAACCTAACGAGAGCAGATGATCAAATCAATGACCGGCTTCGGCAAGAGCGAAGCCCAATATGCAGAGAAGAAGTTCACGGTGGAGATCCGCTCGGTCAACTCCAAGCAGTTGGATCTGAGCCTCAAGTTGCCGGCCCGCTACCGCAGCGTGGAGAGCGAGATTCGACCCATCATCAGCCAACGCCTCAAGCGCGGCAAGGTGGAGTGTTATCTGCTCTGGGAGAGCGCCACGACCGAGACCTCGGCCCACATCAACTCCGAGGCCTTTGCCGCCTATGCCCGCCAGATTCGGGCGGCCGCCGCCGCGGCAGGCATCGACCACCACAGCCCCGAGTGGGAGAGCCGCCTCACGGCCTCCATCCTGCGCATGCCCGATGTGGTTTCGACCCAGGAGGAGGGAATCCGGGAGGAGGAGCTCGACTGCATCTGCCACGCCGCCTCCGAGGCTGCCGCCCGTCTCGACGAGTTCCGCGCCAAGGAGGGTGCCACACTCATTAGCGACCTCCTGGAGCGTGTCGACAAGATCGAAAGCTACATGTATGCGGTGGAGCCCTACGAGAAGGCCCGCGTGGAGACGATCAAAAACCGCATCCGCGACCACATCGAAAAGGTGGGGATCACGCTCGACTCGGCCCGCCTCGAGCAGGAGATGATCTACTACGTCGAGAAGCTCGACATCACCGAGGAGAAGGTGCGCCTCAAGAACCACTGCAAGTACTTCCGCGAGGTGGCAAACAACGAGGAGCAGGCAGGTCGCAAACTCGGCTTTATAGCGCAGGAGATGGGGCGCGAAATCAACACCACTGGCTCGAAAGCCAACCAGCACGATATTCAGAAGTTGGTTGTGAAGATGAAAGACGAGTTGGAGAAGATTAAGGAGCAAGTGCTTAACATTCTGTAAAACAGAATGTTAAATTGAGAATTGATAATTGACCTTCGGTCTTCATGCTTCGCCTCGGCATAGTCTGCAAGCAGCCTTTGCACTCGGTTTAATCGCAGCGGTGAGAATTAAAGGTTTCGCCTCGCAGTTTTGTTTATTCTGCGAGGCGAAATATTATTTACAATCTTAATACTTAATTATTTATCGCAAGTATATACTTTCGCTATCTATTAAAAATTTGCGCCAAACTTGATGTGACCAATATGTGCAAATTGATTTACAAAGCGCTTAACTATTTTTATCATTATTTTTACAAGCTTTGTCGTTGGAGTCTATTTCGCCATCAAAATTGTTGTCTATTCCGTCAAAACAAGAGTTTTTGGATTCAAATCCCTCTGCTCTTGGGATTAAATAAAGATATTTTTTGTCAATTGAATTAAATAAATATAAGAAATAATCAGAGTAAAAATCAGCTATTTCTTTGTTTTTGATAATTAACATGTTTTCGTCATTTTTATAAAAACCGCTTTTTGAAAAATTACAACTTCCTAAAATTAAAATTTCATCATCAATTACCATTGTTTTTTCATGGTTTTTTCCGCCCCAATTTTCAATTATTGTTAAAATGCCGTTGCTTCTTAATTTAAAAACCCTTTCTTTGAAATTATTTGCGCTTGTTGCATCTAAAATGATTAAAATTTCAACATTTCGTTTTTTGGCTAAAATTAGCTCTTCAATTATATTTTTGTCAGTTAAATAAAAAGCGGAGATGTAAATTGATTTTTTTGCGTTTTGAATTAAAGTTGAAATTTTACCGCTAATGTCGCTTTTGGGTGAAAAATATGCGCAAATTTCATTATCTTCATAGTTTTTTATTTTTTTACTATTTGAAAATTTAGACAAATACATTTGCTCAAATTCTTCTTTGTAAGCGTTAATTATGTTTTTATTGCTAAGAATGGCTACGGTGTTTGCATTATATCCTCCGCTTCCTGTTGATGAGATATTTGCGGAACCTGTAATTAAAAGCTTATTGTCGAAAATAAAGAATTTGTTGTGCATTAGCGATTTTTGTTTGTTTAGAATTGCGCCAAATTCGTTGCTAAATTGAGTTGAATATGGGTAAATTGAATCTATATTTTCGCTATAATTTCCAACAACCCTGATTCTAAC
>CAZRJU010000150.1:0-3293 GCA_964600455.1 uncultured Alistipes sp.
CGATAAGTTTATGAGCCGCTACGCAAAACGCTACGATAAGAAGAACGCGAAGTAATCCGGTGGATAACTTCCCCGAAAACGGTTTGGAGCCTCTAATGCCATAGCAGCAAAGAGACCAAACCGTTTTTTTGTCGCCCCTCCCCTTGAAAAAGAAAGCAAACAAAAAACGATAACCATGGAATTTGAAGGTAAGGTATTGCAGATTATGCCTCTGCAGAGTGGCACCTCGGCTCGTGGCCCCTGGCAGCGCCAGGATGTGCTCTTCGAGATGCCTCAGGAGTTCTCGCGCAAGCTCTGCGTGAAGTTCTTTAATCGTCCCGACGATGTGGCCCGCCTCAAGGTGGGTGAACTCTACACGGTCTCGGTCAATGTCGAGTCCAGAGAGTATAACGGCCGCTGGTACACCGAGGTCAACGCTTGGAGAGTGCAGGCCAAGCAGCCCCAGGCCGCCCCTGAGATGGCACCCGCTCCCGAGATGGCTCCCTATGCCGAGCCCACCATGCCGACGAGCGCTCCCGCCTTTACGGCTCCGGCTCCCGAGGTGGACGATATGCCCTTCTAAGGTGCTGCGAGAAAAAAGGTGAATCCGCTTGCGGCTTCTGCATTTTTTCGTATCTTTGCAAACGCAATCCGCCTTTTAGGTGGTTGCTTCGGACCCATAGCTCAGTCGGTTAGAGCAGCGGACTCATAATCCGAAGGTCGTGGGATCATGCCCCTCTGGGTCCACAAAAAACCGTCTAACTTTTCAGTTAGGCGGTTTTTTGTGTGTGGAGGGTTCTCCTCAAGGGGGATTTTAGAGGCCTGAGTGCTCGACAAAGTGTCGCTGCGACTTGAGCAGGTTGCGCGACTGCAGGATCATGTTCTTGGTCTCGTTCAGGATCGTGAGGTAGAGCATCGAGGCCTTGGTGTTGGCATCGCGGTTGTTGATACGCTCCAACTCATGTTTGATGGCCGAGCCGATGATCTCAAAGAGCTTATCGCGCATTGAGAGTACACGGTCGATATCCGAGAAGTCGCCGAGGCGCAGCATCGTCTCGATCTGGCGGTAGATCGACTCCACCTCGTCGTTGATGTGCATCAGATCCTCGGTCTGACCCTTCGAGAGACCCTCGTGGTTGTTGTCGATGTGGTCGTAGGCCGGCCGCGTGATGTGGAGCAGGGCCTTGGTCATCTCGTTGAGGTAGTCGACCACCTGTACATAGTATTGGGCCGACTCAATATCGCTGTCTTGCAGGCGCTTGAGGGTCGACATGAGCGAGTATTTGCGCGTGCTTGACTGCTCATACAGCTCGGAAGCCTGCTGCGTCATCTCGCGCAACACCTTGCGGTTCTCCTTAAAGACGGCCAAGAGCGTGCGGTCGTAGATGCGGGTGGTGGCCGAGAGGGTGGTGCATACCTCTGAGCTGAGCTCGGCAAGGATCTCCTCGGTGGTCTCGGGACGGTGCTGCTCCACTGCCTGCTCCTCCTCGGGCTTCTTCTTGAAGTTGCTGCGGTAGAGCATCCAGCCACAGAGCAGCGTGGTGAGGATGATGGCCACGGTACCGCCATAGATCAGGATCAAGCCCACCACATAGGCGATCAGGAAGCCGCCGAAACCCGTAACGAACCAACCCATCACCACGGTCATAACGCCCGTGATGCGGTATACAGCCGACTCACGGCCCCAGGCCTTATCGGCCAACGACGAACCCATGGCCACCATGAAGCAGACGTAGGTGGTCGAGAGGGGGAGTTTGAGTGAAGTGGCCATCGAGATCAGCATGGCGGCCGTGGTGAGGTTCACCGTGGCACGAATCATATCGTAGGGCGAACCACTGTGCTCGATATCGGCATACTCAAAGCGGGTAGCCAGTTTATCGCGCAACCGCTTCGGGGTGATCACCTCAAGAGCCGTGTTGATATTGAGAGCTGCACGCACCACCGTACGCGAGAAGAGCGAGGAGTTATAGGCCGATCCCCCTTCAGCCTCCTGAGCCGAGGAGAGCGAGAGCTCGGTCTGGCTCACGTTTCTCGATTTTTTTGAGGTCCAGAGCGTAAGGATCATCACGCCACCGGCAGCCAACAGGATCAAGAAATTGGCCGGTACATTGGCGTTCAATCCATCCATCATGATCTCACTCGAACCGCTCTCCTGGGCGATCTTGTAGGCATCGAAACTTGCCACGGGAACACCGATGAAGTTTACCAGGTCGTTACCGGCAAAGGCCAGGGCCAAGGCGAAGGTGCCGGAGAGAATCGTGATGCGCAGGATGTTGATCTTGAGGCGCTGCAGGAAGAAGAGAATCAGCGAGGTTGCGGCCCAGCAAATCAGGAGCGAAAGCAGGATATGGTCGCTGACAAGTTGGATGAAGGGGTTGCCTGCCAAGAGCCCTTTAAGGCCCTTGAAGAGGGCGAAGTAGACAATTGAGGTGAGCGAAATGCCACACCACAAGGCGCCAAACTTACGCAGCATGGCCGTATAGCGGAACGAGAAGATCGTGCGCGAGATATACATCACGATCGTGCCGCAGGTGAAGGCGATCACCACGGAGAGCAGGATGGCCGATACGATACCCATGGCTCGCGAGGTGTTGATAAACTGCCCCAGATCGGTGAAGATCAGCGCCTCGCTGTCGGCGATCTTGAAGGTCGATATGGCAATGGCCGAACCGAGCAGACAGAAGATTAGCGAGACGGTGGTCGAGGTGGGCAGACCCAGCGAGTTGTAGAGGTCGAGTAGGATCACGTTGGCAAACATCACGGCCAAGTAGAGGATCATCACCTCATGGAAGGTAAAGAGCGAGGGGTTGAACATGCCGTTGCGGGCCACCTCCATCATGCCGCTCGAGGTTACCACGCCGATCAGGATGCCGACCGAGGCGACGATCAGAATGGTGCGCATCGAGGCAGCCTTCGATCCGATGGCCGAGTTCAGGAAGTTCACGGCGTCGTTCGTTACACCCACAAAGAGTCCCGAAACGGCCAGAATGCCCAGAATCACCACAATTACGGTGTAGATTTCGTTCATACGTTGACGATTTGTTTAGGTTATTGTTCCCCAAAATTACGTCCCTTTTCGTTTTGTAACAAGAATGAAACAATTTGGTAACATAAATTTAACATTGCAGATCGCCCCCTATTATATATAAAGTATGCTTTCGGCCTCTCCCTTCAAAAGGGAACATAAGGGGGTGGGAGGATCCCGGAATGCTAAAAAAGGCGGGGTTGCTCATGATATATTCCTCCATTTTTTGGGGATTGTCCCGTCCTGAAATAGCGTTACACAAAAAAAAGGTAAAGCTATGGAAGAAAAG
>CAZRJU010000151.1:0-3287 GCA_964600455.1 uncultured Alistipes sp.
AAGTCGTTATCCTTGGTCTCGGGAGCATTGGCACAGAGCACATAACGCAGCACATCCTCCTTGCCGGGGAACTCCTCGAGGTATTCATGGAGCCAGATCGCCCAGTTACGCGAGGTGGAGATCTTGTCGCCCTCGAGATTCAGGAACTCGTTGGCCGGCACATTCTCGGGCAGGATGTAGTCGCCATGCGCCTTCAACATCGAGGGGAATACGATGCAGTGGAACACGATATTATCCTTGCCGATAAAGTGCACCATTTTCGTATCTTCGCTCTTCCAGTATTTCTCCCAATCGGGCGTAAGATCTTGAGTGGCAGAAATATAACCAATAGGAGCATCAAACCACACATAGAGCACCTTTCCTTCGGCACCCTCTACCGGAACAGGAATACCCCAATCCAGATCGCGGCTCACGGCACGAGGCTGAAGTCCACCATCGAGCCAACTCTTGCACTGGCCATAAACGTTTGATTTCCACTCCTTGTGGCCGTCGAGAATCCACTCGCGCAGAAATCCCTCATACTGATCCAGGGGCAGATACCAGTGCTTGGTGGCCCGCTTCACGGGCACCGAGCCCGAAACGGCACTCTTGGGCGAGATCAACTCGTCGGGCGAGAGGGTAGAGCCACACTTCTCACACTGATCGCCATAAGCCTTCTCGTTCTGGCAACGCGGGCAGGTACCCACAATATAGCGGTCGGCCAGGAAAGTTTTGGCCTCCTCGTCATAATACTGCTCGGAGGTCTGCTCGATGAACTTCCCCTCGTCGTAGAGCTTCTTGAAGAAATCGCCCGCTACACGACGGTGGGTCTTCGATGAAGTACGCGAATAGATATCGAACGACATGCCCAAACCACGGAATGCCTTCTCGATAATGGTGTGGTAACGATCCACAATATCCTGCGGGGTAACCCCCTCTTTACGCGCCTTGATGGTGATGGGTACACCGTGCTCGTCGCTACCGCAGATCGAGATAACATCATGACCCTTAAGGCGTAAATAACGCACATAAATATCCGAAGGAACATAGACACCTGCCAAATGACCGATATGTACCGGGCCGTTGGCATAGGGCAGAGCCGAGGTGACTAAGTAACGCTTAAATTCTTTTGCCATTTCTCTTGATTCTATTTTCCGTCAAAAATACACATTTTTTAACAAAAATCTGCAATTTCCGCTATTTTTCTTTCCCCGTTATTTTTCTATCTTTGCACACAAGAAACCAAGTGTAAGCGGTAAAGGGGGCCAAAAAGCGGCTAACACAGGTCGATACTCCTCCTCCCCGCTGCAAAACCGCAAGCTAAGCAACCATGAAAAAACAGCGTGTATTAGTGGCCGGTGGAGCCGGATATATCGGTTCGCATACGACCGTGGAGCTGATCGCCGCAGGCTACGATGTGGTGATCGCCGACAACTTCTCCAACTCGGATCGCAGTGCCTTAGAGGGCGTATGCAAAATCACCGGTGTAGAGATTCCCTGTATCGAGGTGGATTGTTGCGACAAGGAGGCCTTCCGTCGCCTCTTCGAGGAGTATGACTTCGACTCGGCCATCCACTTTGCTGCCTCAAAGGCGGTAGGTGAATCGGTCGAGAAACCAATGCTCTACTACCGCAATAACCTCCTCTCACTGATGAATTTAGTGGAGTTGATGCACGAGTATGGCCGCCACAACATCGTCTTCTCCTCCTCCTGCACGGTCTATGGCGAGCCGGATAAACAGCCCGTCACGGAGCTTACCCCCCGTAAGCCGGCCACCTCGCCCTATGGCAACACCAAGCAGATGTCGGAGGATATTCTGCGCGATGCCACCCACGCCTATGGGGATATGCGGGCTATCGCCCTACGCTATTTCAACCCGATCGGCGCCCACCCCTCGGCCCTGATTGGCGAGCTGCCGCGCGGTGTGCCGCAGAATCTGGTACCCTACGTCACGCAGACGGCCGCCGGCATCCGCGAGTGTCTCTCGGTCTTTGGCGACGACTATCCCACTCCCGACGGCTCCTGCATCCGCGATTATATCGACGTAACCGACCTGGCACGCGCCCATGTAGCCGCCATCGGCCGTATGGTGGAACAGAAGAACAAAGCCCCCTACGAGGTCTTTAACGTAGGTACGGGACGCGGGGTTTCCGTACTGGAATTAGTCCGGAGTTTCGAGCGGGTCAACAACCTGAAACTCAACTATAAAGTTGCTCCACGTCGTGCCGGCGACATCATCGCCATCTGGGCCGATCCCACCCTGGCCAACACGGAGTTGGGTTGGAAGGCCGAGCGTTCGCTCGACGAGACCCTGGCCTCGGCCTGGAAGTGGCAACAGAGCCTCAAATAGATGCGTATGGTAGGCGAAGTTCGAGCCAAAAAGGCCTTAGGTCAACACTTCTTGACCGACCTGAATATCTCGCGTAAGATCTGCAACTCCCTCTCGGGTGGTACGGCACAAGAGCCGGCTGCCACCCTGGAGGTGGGATGCGGCATGGGGGTTCTGACCCGCTTTCTTTTGGAGCGGGAGGATCTGCTCACCTACGGAGCCGAGATCGACACGGAGAGTGTGGCCTATCTGCATGCCCACTATCCCGCCTTCTCGGAGCGCCTGATCGAGGGTGATTTCCTCAAGATGGATCTTCGAGAACGCTTCCCTCAGGGGGTACGCATCATCGGCAACTTTCCCTACAACATCTCCTCGCAGATCTTCTTCAAGGTGCTCGAACACCGCGATTTAATCCCCGAATGTGTGGGCATGATCCAGAAAGAGGTCGCCGTACGCATCGCCGAAAAGCCCGGATCGAAGGAGTATGGTATCCTCTCGGTGCTTCTGCAGGCGTGGTACGACATCGAGTACCTCTTCACGGTCAACGAGACGGTCTTCAACCCGCCCCCGAAGGTGAAGAGTGCCGTTATCCGCCTCAAGCGTAACACGGTAAAGGAGCTCGATTGCGACGAGGGGCTCTTTATCCGTGTCGTGAAGGCCTCCTTCGGACAGCGCCGCAAGATGATCCGCAACTCCCTGCGCTCCGCCTTCGGAGGCTTTGGTGGTGCCGAACACCCCTTCTTCTCGCAACGTGCCGAACAACTCTCGGTAGCCGATTTTGTAGCCCTGACCCGTTGGGTAAAGGAGCATATATAACCCCCCAAAGGCCACGCCATGGCGGATTTAAGGGCGGCCGCAAAAACTCTTTTTGGCGGAAAAGCGCGAAAAAAACGGGAAATATTTGGCAGAATCAGAAAAAGCCCTTATATTTGCACTCCGAAAACAGACGGGATGTAGCTCAGCCCGGTTAGAGTACACG
>CAZRJU010000152.1:0-3222 GCA_964600455.1 uncultured Alistipes sp.
CCTACAAGTTCTACCAATTCTGGCTCAATGTGAGCGACGAGGATGCCAAGCGTTATATCAAGATCTTTACGCTGCTGGATCGTGAGACAATCGAGGAGCTGATTGCGGCCCACGATGAGGCCCCCCACCTGCGTCAGTTGCAGAAACGCCTGGCCGAGGAGATTACCACGATGATCCACTCGCGCGAGGAGTACGAGAAGGCGGTCGAGGCTTCGGCCATCCTCTTTGGCGGTGCCACCTCGGAGGCGTTGCGCAACCTGGATGAGGCCACCCTCTTGCAGGTCTTTGAGGGAGTACCCCAGTTTACGCTTGAGAAGAGCGAGTTGGGTCTCTCGTTCATCGACTTAGCCGGCGACCGTTGCAAGATCTTCCCCTCGAAGGGTGAGTGCCGCAAGATGGTGCAGGGCGGCGGAGTTTCGCTCAATAAGGAGAAACTCACCGATCCGCAGCGTCCCATTACGGAGCAGGATCTCATTGCCGGCAAGTATCTTTTGGTACAGCGCGGCAAGAAGAACTACTACCTGATAACGGTGGCCTAAAGCGCGAACGCGATGCTTTACGAGATTCATCTCGAAGGGATGGAGTTCCATGCCTTTCATGGGTGCTACGATCTGGAACAGCAGGTCGGTAACCGCTTTCGGGTCGATTTGAAGATCACAACCCGCTTAGGCGAGGTGGCCCTAAAGGATGATGTGCAAGAGGCGGTCAACTACCTGACCGTCTACGAGCGGGTGCGTGAGGTGATGGGCCACACGTGCCGGACGATTGAGGCTGTTGCTCAGGCCATCATCCTCGATCTGAAGGAGCACTTTCGGCAGATCGAGCGGGTGGAGTGCCGTGTGGCCAAGTTGGCCCCGCCCCTTGGAGGGAAGGTGCGCGAGGTGGCCGTTGTGCTGAGTTTTTGATCGGTAAGAAAAAAAGATATGGCAGAGAAACGAGCAAATTTTGTGGGAAAACTGAGCGCTGTACTGGTGGCTGCCGGTAGCGCTGTCGGGTTGGGTAACATCTGGCGTTTCCCCTCACTGGCGGCCGATAATGGAGGTGGCGCCTTTCTGGTGGTCTACCTGCTGTGCGTGCTTTTGTTGGGCTTCCCGTTGCTCCTGGCCGAGTTCTCGGTGGGCCGCTCCACACAGCTTGGTGCGGTGGGGGCTTATGCCAAACTCAACCGCCATTGGGGCTTTATCGGTTACTTTGGCGTGGTGGCAGCCTTCCTGATCCTGGGCTTCTACTATGTGGTCTCGGGTTGGACTTTGGAGTACTTTATCCGCTCGCTCACGGGCGATTTGGCCCAATACTCCACGCCGGAGGAGTATCGCCAACTCTTCGATAGCTTCAAGTCGATGACCTGGAAGCCGCTCGTGGTTACCTGGGCCTTTGTGTTGATCACCCACTTTGTTATTGCCCGAGGCGTGCAGAAGGGAATCGAGCGAATGTCGAATATCCTGATGCCGCTCCTCTTTGTGATCCTCTTTGTGATGGCCATCCACTCGGCCATGATGCCGGGTAGCGGAGCCGGTCTAAAGTTCTTCCTCAAGCCCGACTTCTCGGCCGTAACCCCCAAGGCGGTATTGATGGCGATGGGTCAGGCCTTCTTCTCACTCTCGATCGGGATGGGGTGTATGGTAACCTACGCCTCCTACTTCAACCGCCAGACGGATCTCAAATCGACCGCCCTGCAAGTAACCCTGCTCGATACGTTGGTGGCCGTGACGGCCGGCCTGATCATCTTCCCGGCTGCCTTCAGCGTGGGGATCTTCAATACGGGTGAGGCTCCGATGGCAGGTCCGGGCCTGATCTTTATCACCCTGCCGGCCATCTTCAACTCCATGCCGCTCAGTATGCTCTGGTCGGCCATCTTCTTCCTTTTGATCATTGTGGCGGCCCTCACCTCCACCATTTCGATCCACGAGGTGGTGGCGGCCTACCTGCACGAGGAGTGGAAGATGACGCGTCGTTGGGCCAACTGGCTCTCGACAATCGGAATGCTCGTTGTCTCCACCTTGGGTTCTCTGTCGCTCGGCTTATTGAACGACTGCCGGATCTTCGGGCTCACCTTCTTCGATCTGTTCGACTTTTTGACGGCCAATCTGCTGCTCCCGCTCGGCGGATTCTGCACCAGTATCTTTGTGGGGTGGGTACTCGACAAGGCCTTCCTCGAAAAGGAGCTGACGAATGGGTCGGCGGGAAAGAACCGCCTGGTTTCGGTCGTACGCTTTATGTTGCGTTGGGTCTGCCCGTTGATCGTGCTGGCCATCTTCCTTGATAGCCTCGGCCTCTTCAAGTAGGCCCTCTTCTCTTTGTTTGGTCAATCTGTCATCTCCCCATGCCGCATTTGGCAGGGGAGATGCTCTTTTTGTCGCCTCGGGGGTGTCAGCTTTTCACACCTCCCTGCCAAACTTTCCGCTCGGGAATCCTTGGCAGAGGATTTGCGATTTATGGGATCAAAAACCTTTTATAACCATGAACAACAACGCTTATACCGCACAGAATGGGGATCAGGGAGCCCTCCAGCGTTATGCCGTCAACCTGAATGAGGCGGCCCGCAGCGGAAAGCTCGATCCCGTAATTGGCCGCGACGAGGAGATTCGTCGTGTGCTGCAAATTCTTTCGCGCCGTACGAAGAACAACCCGATCCTGGTCGGTGAGGCCGGCGTGGGAAAGACGGCTATTGCCGAGGGTATTGCCCACCGCATTGTCGATGGCGATGTGCCCGAGAACCTGAAGAAGAAGCAGATCTACTCGCTCGATATGGGGGCCCTGATTGCGGGGGCCAAGTATCAGGGCGAGTTTGAGGAGCGCCTCAAGGCCGTAGTAAAGGAGGTGGTGGAGTCGGCCGGTGAACTCTTACTCTTTATCGACGAGATCCATACCCTGGTCGGGGCCGGTAAGAGCTCCGGGGCGATGGATGCAGCCAATATCCTCAAGCCTGCCTTGGCGCGTGGCGAACTGCGCACGATCGGAGCCACGACGCTCGATGAGTATCAAAAGTACTTCGAGCAGGATAAGGCCCTCGAGCGCCGCTTCCAGAAGGTGATGGTGGGCGAACCTTCGGCCGAGGATGCCATCTCGATCCTGCGAGGCCTGAAGGAGCGCTACGAGAACCACCACCAGGTGCGCATCAAGGATGAGGCCATTGTGGCGGCCGTCGAGCTCTCGACCCGCTATATCACCGACCGCTATCTGCCCGACAAGGCGATCGACCTGGTCGATGAGGCGGCTTCG
>CAZRJU010000153.1:0-3219 GCA_964600455.1 uncultured Alistipes sp.
CCTTTTTATATATTTAATTACTTTTCCGAGGGTTTTAATGCTCGTTTTATTCTTTTCAGCCATTATTTTCGCCCTCCTTTTTAAACTGGGAGTTATGAATTTCCCTGTAAATTTCGCAGTTTTGAAGCAGCTCGCTATGAGTTCCCTTTCCGACTATTGCACCGTCGTCAAGAACAATGATTTGGTCGGCGTGCTGAATCGAAGAGGTTCTCTGAGAAACAATGAAAACCGTTGCATTTTCAAAGGTTTTAAGAGCCTTTCGAAGTGCCGCGTCGGTAGCAAAGTCAAGAGCCGAAGCACTGTCGTCAAGAATCAGTATTTCGGGCTTTTTTACGAGGGCGCGGGCGATAGTAAGGCGCTGGCGCTGACCTCCCGAGAGCTTCATGCCGCGGTCGCCGATGTTGGTCGCATACCCCTCAGGGCACTCCATGATGAAGTTGTGGGCGTTGGCCACCTTGGCGGCCTCGATGATCTCGTCGAGCGTAGCCCCCGGACGGCCCATGCCGATATTGGCGGCAATCGTGTCGTTGAAGAGTACCGTATCCTGGGCCACGACGCTCATGTGGTCGCGGATGCTCTCCTGGGTGTACTCCTTCAGATCAATGCCATCGAGCAGTACGCTGCCCTGCCCCGGATCGTAGAAGCGGGGCAGCAGCTCGCTCAGCGTGGACTTACCGCCACCCGACGGGCCTACCAAGGCCACCGTCTCGCCCTTGCCGATCTTGAGCGAGATTTGGCTCAGCACCTGCTTCTCGCCATCGTAGGAGAAGTGGATGTTGCGCAGCTCGATCTCCTTTTTCAGCCCATCGAAGGTGCGGGCCGAGGGCTTGTCGTTCACCTCGCTTTGGGTGTCGAGCAGGTCGAAGACGCGCTCACCGGCTGCGATACCCTGGTTGATGGTGGCAAACTGGTCGATGATCGAGCGCACGGGGCGCGTGATCTGCGAGAACATGCCGATAAAGATGATGAAGCTGGCGGCATTGAGCGATCCGCGCATCACCAACAGACCGCCGAACACGAGCACCACGCCTACGGCCGAGATCCCCAAAAACTCGCTCATGGGCGAGGCCAACTGCTGGCGGCGGGCCATCGAGAGCATCAGGCGCGAGAACTCGGCATTGATGGCGTAGAACTTGTGGCGGATATACTCCGTGGCGTTGTAGCTCTTGATGAGCTTCACGCCCGAGAGCGATTCATCGAGCGTGGAGACCATCTCCCCCATACGCTCCTGCCCCTTGAGGGCGGGGTGGCGCAGGCGCTTGACGATCGAGCCCACGATCAGGGCCACCACCGGCAGGAACAACACGGCAAAGACCGAGAGCTCCCACGAGATATTGACCATGGCCACGATGTAGCCGATCACTAAGAAGGGCTCACGGGCTAAGACTTGCAGGGTATTGGTGATGCAGAACTGCACCATCATCACGTCGTTGGTGATGCGCGACATCACATCGCCCTTCTTCTGTTCGCTGAAGAAGCCTACGTTCATGCCGATCACATGGCTGAAGAGCTCGTTGCGGATGCGTTGCAGGGTGCGGGTACGCATGTTCTCGATCGTCCACGAACCCAAGTAACGGAAGAGGTTCGAGAGGAAGTTGATCAGGATGACCAACGTGGCCAACATCCCCAGCATGCGCATATGCTCGAAGTCGTCAAAGATGAGCGAGTAGAGGTAGCAGATGGCCTGGGTCATGAACTCGGCATTCAGGGCAAAGGCCGGGAACTTATCCACCGGTTGCCAGGCAAAGTTGGGATCGAACATCGACTGCAACACCGGAATAGCCGCTACATAGGTGCAGGTGTTGAAGAGCGCATAGAGCAGCGAGTAGATGAAGTAGGGAATCGCATAGCGACTGATCGGTCGGGCGAAACCCAATAGACGCATATAGGTTTTGAACATCGTGTTTCAAGCTAAAAAATTCTCGCAAATATAGGCATTATTTACCGAATAATGAAAGGAAACGCCGGCTTTTCTGCCCTTTTGGGGGCAGATAAGAAGAAAAGAGCCCCCATCCTCTCCTTGAAGGGGAAAAATGGGGGCTCCTTGGGGCGTTGTCGGGGGGGCTACTCGGCGATCCACTCGATCGTAAAGAGGCAGATCTTCTCGTCGCGCGGGGCGATCTTGATGAGTTGACCCTCCGTGGCGGTGAAGGGCACCTCGAGCGTAAACTCGCTGGAGGCGGCTACCGTGAGTTCGCTGACGGTGGTCTTGTCCAAAATAAAGCGCACCGTCTTATCCGAGCCCTTGTCGTTGCGGCCCGTCAGGCGGAGCAGGCCGTTGCCCGTGGCGGGGAAGCTGAAGTAGTTTTTGCCG
This sequence comes from uncultured Alistipes sp., assembly GCA_964600455.1. GTDB lineage: Bacteria > Bacteroidota > Bacteroidia > Bacteroidales > Rikenellaceae > Alistipes. Next base: position 2,315 of record CAZRJU010000153.1, read on the forward strand.
CTGTCGGCATTGCCGTTGGAGCGGACAAAGCACCTTGCGGATTCGGTCATGAAGGTATAGCCCTTGCCCGATCCGAGCGTGTAGCTCAGGCCGCGGTAGGTGGCATCGGCCGTGAGGCTCGTGCTGCCGAGTTCGGCCTGCCAGTCGGCCCAGAAGGCGGAGTCCCAGAGGTAGGTGTTGGAGGCCAACGTGGTGGTGAAGTCCACGGCCTCGCTCCAGGGCGAATCGCTCCAGTCGGAGGCAACCTCGGCAATGGCCCGAATACGGATCGAGTAGCTGCTCTCGGGCTCCAAGCCGGTGATCGCCACGCCGCTTTGCGCCTCTCCCTCGCTACCATCCTGGAGGCAGTAGCGGTAGGAGGCAGCCCCTTCAACGGGACTCCATGAGAGGATCACCTTGCGTTCGCCCACCTCCACGAGGCTGATCGGGCCCATCTCGAGGGGGCTCTTCGGGGAGGTGAGGATCAACTTCTCGACCCATTCGGAGTGGGTGTATTCGCTCGAATCCTCCTCGGCCAAGGCCCTCAGGTAGATCGAGTAGTAGCGCTCGGCCTCGAGGCCCGTAAAGGTGTAGGAGGTTACGTTCCCGATGGCGACGCTCGCTCCATCCTCTCCGATCTTGTAGGCAAAGCCTGCGGCATGCTCCACGGGGCTCCACATGAGGGTTGCGCAGTAGGAGGTAACCTCCCCTTCGTCGATTTCGCTCATCTCGAGGGCCACGCGGTATAGTTCGGCCGTGATGCTCTTGGTGCTCCAGCCCGACTCGGTGTAGTCGCTATCGGCCGCAGGGCAGGCCTTGAGCGCGAGGGTAACCACACGGCCCGGCTCCACGGTCAGCGTAAGGGAGGTGGAGGTGATGGTCTGCTCCTCGCCGCCGTTGATCGTGTAGCGGTAGTGGTCGGCCCC
>CAZRJU010000154.1:0-3216 GCA_964600455.1 uncultured Alistipes sp.
GTAGATCGTACCCTGCCCTAAGAAGTCGATGCCGTCGAGTTTGCGGGCCTCCTCTTCGAATACGCGGATAAACTCGCCGCCGATGATCTTGCGCTTCTGCTCGGGATCCTCCACGCCCTCCAACTTCGAGAGGAAACGCTCGGTGGCATCCACATAGATCAGGTTGGCCGAGAGCTGGTTGCGGAATACCTCCACCACATCCTCGGACTCGCCTTTGCGCATCAAGCCATGGTTCACATGAACGCAGACAAGTTGCTCACCAATAGCCTTTAACAGAAGGGCTGCGACAACCGAAGAGTCTACGCCGCCCGAGAGGGCCAGCAGCACCTTCTTGTCCCCTACCTGGCGACGTACCAACTCAATCTGATCCTGCACGAAGTTGGTCATATTCCAGTTCTTCTCGGCCTTGCACTCCTCGAAGAGGAAATCCTTTACCGCCTCCTTGATCGGCTCGATCTCGCCACCGAAAGCGGGGAGCTTCACGGCGCAGAGGGCCTTCTCGTGGCCGGCCGAGATAACGGGGATGCCCAACTCGTAGAGGGCAGGATTAACGTCGATAGCCACTCCGTCGATCACGTTGTTGGGGCCACCGTTGATGATGATACCCTTCACGTTGGGGAGCGCCTTGAGCTCCTCGGGGGTAATGTCGTGGGGGTAGATCTCGCTGTAGACACCCAGATCGCGGATGGCACGGGCCAATACCGTGTTCTCGTGACTGCCCAAGTCGAGAATTACAATCATGTCTTGTTTCATGGTTGAATGGTTGTTTATGTATTTAATTCGTTGTTCGCTAACCAAACTCAGCCCACAGATGCACCCTGCTTGGGTGGAATCGGTGAGCTGAGTTATCTGTTCATTCGTGCGGGATTATCGTTCGCTCGAATAGTTGGGAGCCTCGCGCGTGATGGCCACATCGTGCGGGTGGCTCTCGCTCATACCCGAAGCCGTGATGCGTGTGAAGCGGGCCTTCTGCAGGGTGGGAATATCCTTTGCACCGCAGTAACCCATACCCGAACGAATACCACCTACAAGCTGGAATACCGTCTCCGAGAGGGTGCCCTTGAAGGGTACGCGAGCCACGATACCCTCCGGTACGAGTTTGTTGATGTTGCCCTCGCAACCCTTCTGGAAGTAGCGGTCGGCCGATCCAGCCTTCATGGCGTCGATCGAACCCATGCCGCGGTAGCTCTTGAACTTACGGCCGTTGTAGATAATCGTCTCACCCGGAGCCTCCTCAGTGCCGGCAAACATCGAACCGATCATCACACAGTCGCCACCGGCAGCCAGGGCCTTTACCAAATCGCCCGAGTAGCGCAGACCTCCGTCGGCAATGACCGGAACATCGGAGCCCTTGATGGCGTTGGCGGCATCGTAGATGGCCGTGAGCTGCGGAACACCCACACCGGCGATGATACGCGTGGTGCAGATCGAACCGGGGCCGATACCCACTTTCACGCCATCGGCGCCATTCTCTACGAGATATTTGGCCGCCTCGGCCGTGGCGATATTACCCACCACAACATCCAACGAGGGGTAGGTGGCCTTGATCTGCTTGAGAAGGCTTACGATATTGCGCGAGTGGCCGTGGGCCGAATCCAACACAACGGCATCCACATCCTCCTCCACGAGAGCCTTTACACGCTCCATGGCATCGGGCGTTACGCCTACACCGGCCGCTACACGCAGACGCCCCTTCTGATCCTTGCAGGCGTTGGGGTGATCCTGTACCTTGGTGATGTCCTTATAGGTGATCAGGCCCAGCAGGTGGTTCTGGTCATCCACCACGGGCAACTTCTCGATCTTGTTGTTAAGCAGCACCTCGGCGGCATGATCCAAAGCGGGGTTGTGGGTCGTGATCAGGCGATCGCCCGGGGTCATCACCTCCTCGATGCGGCGGTTCATGTCGCGCTGGAAACGCAGGTCGCGGTTCGTTACGATACCGATCAGGTGCTTCTCGCCATCCACTACCGGAATACCGCCGATCTTGTTCTCATGCATCAACGCGAGCGCATCCCCCACGGTGTTCTCCTTGGAGATGGTTACCGGATCATAGATCATGCCGTTTTCGGCACGCTTGACGCGACGCACATGGGCCGCCTGATCCTGAATAGACATGTTTTTGTGGATAACGCCGATGCCTCCCTCGCGGGCCAAAGCAATGGCGAGCGGAGCCTCGGTTACCGTATCCATGGCAGCCGAAACGATAGGCACATTGAGCCAGATGTTTCTCGAAAAACGCGAGCGCAGGCTTACCTCTCGCGGCAACACTTCCGAATAGGCGGGTACCAAAAGTACGTCGTCAAACGTGAGACCCTCTGCTTGTACCCTTTCATTGATAAACGACATAGGTCTGATATTGGTTTTTGTTGCCCGCAAAAGTACGGATTTTTTTTGGAATTTCCATGCATCTGCTTTTACTTTTTTTGAGAATTTTACAACGGCGCTTTTGGGGCTCTTTTCCCGACAGGGGGTCGAAGCCGATCCTTTGAGGGGCTGAAATCGGCAAAAACGGGGCAAAACGGGGCGCTCTTTTGAAAAAAGAACGGAAAAGAGCGGGAAAAATGGAGACAAAGTTGGCAGAATCGAAAAAAAAGCGTACTTTTGAAGGTTCAAAAAATAAATAAAAATTCATGGAAGAGAAATTGCAGGAGGATATGACGGGTGGGCGTATTATTCCCGTCAATATCGAAGAGCACATGAAATCGGCCTACATCAACTACTCGATGTCGGTTATTGTGTCGCGTGCTCTGCCCGATGTGCGTGATGGATTGAAACCTGTACACCGTCGTATTCTCTACGATATGAGTGCCGAGCTGGGCCTCTCGTGGAACAAGAAACACCGTAAGTCGGCCCGTATCGTGGGTGATGTGATGGGTAAGTTCCACCCCCACGGCGACTCCTCGATCTACGAGGCAATGGTGCGTCTGGCCCAGCCCTGGGCAATTCGCTATACGCTGGTGGATGGTCAGGGTAACTTCGGCTCGATGGACGGCGATAAGGCGGCTGCCATGCGTTATACCGAGGCACGTATGCGTAAGATTACCGACGAGGTATTGGCCGACATCGACAAGGATACGGTGGATTGGATGGACAACTTCGACCAGCAGCAGCTCGAGCCGAGGGTGCTTCCCACCAAGATTCCTTTGCTGTTGGTCAATGGTGCCAGCGGTATCGCCGTAGGTATGGCAACCAACATGGCTCCGCACAACCTCTCGG
>CAZRJU010000155.1:0-3213 GCA_964600455.1 uncultured Alistipes sp.
GTCTTTCGGCACTCCTTTTCAATCGACGTAACCCCGCGATCGCTGAAGCCGCAAGGGTTGATATACTGAAACCACTTTAGGTCGGTCGCTACATTGAGCGCAAACCCATGCATGGTAACATAACGCGACGAACGCACACCTATTGCGCAAATCTTTCGCGGGGGCTCTTTCTCGTCGCAGATCCACACCCCCGAAGCGCCCTCGATGCGGTCACCCACAATCCCATAGTGGGCAATCGTGCGGATGACGGCCTCCTCCAGGGCCTCGATATACTCCCTTAAGCCGATGCCGATCTGCTCCAGGTCGAGGATCGGGTAACCCACGATCTGCCCCTCGCCATGAAAGGTGATGTCGCCTCCACGGTCGATGTGGTAGAACGCGGCACCCAGCCGGCTCAAATACTCCTCCGTAAGGAGCATATTCTCCTTGTGGCCGCTCTTACCCAGGGTGTAGACTGCAGGGTGCTCCACCAAAAGAAGCCATCCGGCCTCCCCATCGGAGCCATTCCCCTCGGCCTTCTGCCTAAGGAGCATGTCGAAGAGTCGGCGCTGGTAGTCCCAGCACTCGCCATAGGGGATAAGCCCCAAATCGCGGTATTCGACTCTCTTGGCCATAAGCATAACAAATTGGTGCCATCCGATTCTTCGGATCGCAGCCCTCGATCGGGAGCCGTAGGCCTACTGAAAGGCCTTCAGGGCCTCCTCGGCCAGGTACGACGAGCGCACCAGCGGGGCACTCGCACAATAGCTGAAACCCATCTCAAGGGCTTTAAGCCGGTACCATTCAAACTTTTCGGGAGTGATATACGCCGCAACGGGGTAGTGCTCCAAGGTGGGTCGAAGGTACTGGCCGAGGGTTACGATGCCCACACCCACCTCTCTGAGGTCGCGCAGGGTTTGTAACACCTCCTCTTCGCTCTCGCCGAGGCCCAACATCAGACCGCTCTTGGTTACGGCTCCGCAACTGTGCAGGTAGCGAAGCGTCTCAAGCGAAGTCCGATAGCGGGCACGTGACCTCACTAAGGGGGTCAGGCGCTCGACGGTTTCGATGTTGTGCCCGATAATATCGGGCTTCGAGGCCAACACCACGTCCATCAGCTCGGGTTTGGCATCGAAATCGGGAATAAGGAGCTCAATTGTTGCGTCGGGAGTCTCTTGGCGGATCGCCTCCACGGTACGGGCCCATTGGCCGGCGCCACCATCCGGGAGGTCGTCGCGATCGACAGAGGTTACGACAACATGCCTCAGTTGCATGAGTTTGACCGAACGGGCCACCTCCTCGGGCTCGTGCTCATCGGGAGGCAGGGGTCGGCCGGAACGGGTTGCACAGAATCGGCAGCTGCGGGTGCAAATGTCGCCCAGAATCATGAAGGTAGCCGTCTTACGGCTCCAACACTCGGCTTGGTTGGGACACTTGCCGCTGGTGCAGATCGTATGCAGGCCATGCTCGCGTACAATGCGCTGGGTCTGAGCGAAGGTCGCGTCGCGGTGCAGACGGATCTTCAGCCAGTCAGGCTTATGGACTACATGCGTATCTCCATGCAATTTCGGCATTTTTTTAAGTTCATTATTTTCCAATTGATGCAAAAATACGAAAAAAATCATGAACTCCGCCATGAATCCTTAAAAAAATGCAGGAATGGGCCCTAAAAAGTGACAACTATGCCTTTTTGACCGGCAGGGCCGCTGATGCGTTGGGTCGGCGAGGAGGGTTACTTGGCACAGATTATGTGAGGAAAAAGGGTGAAAAAGTTGTTGAAAAACCATTGAATCATGAAAAAAATGCTCTCTCTTTTAGCCCTGTCTCTCCTCTCGGTAGTGGCAATTCGGGCGCAGGAGCGTGGCAGCTGGACGCTGGGCCCACGCATGAATATCTACACCAATACGGGCGATCGTGCCATGGTCGGTCTGGGGGCCTTTGCCCGCTACTCGCCAACCGACCATCTGCGCATCGAACCCTCGGTGGTGGCCCTGGTGAGTTCGGGGGCCTCGATTGATGCCTCGTGTGAACTCCACTACCTCTTCCGCATCACGGAGCGCTGGAGCCTCTATCCGCTCCTCGGGGTGGCCGTAAATGAGATGGAGGAGAACTGGGCTGTGGGGATGCCCCTCGGAGGCGGTTGCGACTTCCGTGTAGCCTCGCGTTGGGATCTTAACGCCGCCGTGAAGTGGATGCCGATCTTCGATTCCGATCGCCGCAATCCGGTGGTCATCTCGCTGGGCGGTTGCTACCGTTTCTAAGCAACCCTCCGTTACCCTCTTCCCCCGAAAGCCTCAGGCCTCGGGGGATTTTTTGTCTTTTTTGTCGATTTATTCACACCAAAGGGCTCCAGACTTAAAAATCCCTGCCGAAATTTGAAATTTGGTAAAAACTTACTATCTTTATAGTCCCAATCGGACAATTGTTCATAAACCACCTAATAGTATGAAGACCAACTACTCGGGCAAGACCCGTACGGAAAGCGACCTGATCGGTGAGATGGAGGTCCCTGTTGAAGCGCTCTATGGAGTGCAGACGTTGCGCGGTGTGGAGAACTTCCCCATCAGCTGTTTCCACCTTTACGACTATCCGCTCTTTATCAATGGCTTGGCCATGACCAAGTTGGCTGCGGCCGAGGCCAATCATCAGCTCGGGCTGCTTAGCGACGAGCAGTTTAAGGGGATCTCGCAGGCCTGTCTCGAGATCCTTGAGGGGCAGCACCACGATCAGTTCCCTGTCGATATGATTCAGGGCGGTGCCGGTACCTCGACCAACATGAACGCCAACGAGGTGATTGCCAACCGTGCCTTGCAGCTCATGGGCCATGAAGCCGGTGAGTACAAGTACTGCTCGCCCAACGACCATGTCAACTGCTCGCAGTCGACCAACGATGCCTATCCCACGGCCATCCACCTCGGCCTTTATGCTACGCATTTGCGCTTCATGCAGCACTACGAGCAGTTGATCGAGGCCTTTGAGCAGAAGGCCAAGGAGTTCGCTCATATCCTCAAGATGGGCCGTACGCAGTTGGAGGATGCTGTTCCCATGACCCTGGGTCAGACCTTCGGCGGCTTCGCTTCGATCCTGCGCGATGAGATCAAGAATATCAATTTTGCGGCCGAGGAGTTCCTCACGGTCAATATGGGTGCCACGGCCATCGGTACGGGTATCTGTTCGGAGCCCGACTATGCCGAGAAGTGCATCGCCGCCTTGCGTGAGATCACCGGTTGGGAT
>CAZRJU010000156.1:0-3185 GCA_964600455.1 uncultured Alistipes sp.
TGAAATACTGCCAGCTGGAGGACTGGTACCACGATCGGTGCACGGTCTGGCTGACAGATACGCAGTTCGGTTACGGTCCACAACTTATTGTTGCAGTCCATTGCCAGTGAGGTAGGCTGTATACCGACCGTGAGTTCATCAACCACCCGATCGGTCTCGGTGTCGATCTTCAGGATTCGGTTTTGGTACGACCAGCAGTTTACGTAAACGTACCTGCCCCACTGCACCATCTGCTCCGTGGAGCCCGACTCCATCGCCATATCGGACACCTCGATATAGCCCGTTATCTCGTAGCGTTTGGGGTTGACAATGAAGATACGGTTGTCCCACAGCTGGGTGATGTAGGCCTTCTCGTCCGAAAGGAAGTGGATATAGCGGGGTGAGGTGAGGTTGGTAATACGCCCCACCTCTTTGAAGGTGTTAATGTCGATGGCAAAGACCACGTGGGAGTTATTCACCACCACCCAGCCGATGCCGTCACGAATCACCATCGACTGCGCCACATCGCCCAGTTTCATGGCGTTGGCCCGATAGAAGATCTCGTTTTGCACCTCTCGGGTTTGGGGATCGTAGTACGAGAGCGAGGCATTGCCATATTGGAAATTACCCTCATTGCAAATAAAAAGGCCCTCGCTCGAAGCCGAAGTGTCAAACTCCTCCTCCAGGCCATACTCCCACTTCATACACCCCGTGTGGAGCAGAAGCAGGAAGAGACTCGACAACACCAACTTGTTTCCGAACCGCATGTTTTTGTTCATTATTCTCGTCTGAGTTTCAGCCCGTAGTCACTTATACCGCAGACCTCGGTGGAGAGTTCGCCGAGCCAGCCGCTCTTGGCATTGACGGCACACTGAATTTTCACGAAGTCGATGTATTTCAACTCCATGGAGTTGCCCTCGGAGTCGATGGCATTGGTTATATCGAAGAGGTTGAGCATCCCCTCCGACACAAAGTCAATGGGACTGAAGTTGTCAACATATCCCCAATCATAATGTGGGTTAATCCACATGGTACCACCGCCCGATTGGTCATAGTTGCGAGCCTCAAGACGTGTACCCGAGAGGGTGTAACAATCAGCCTTGACCCATTGTGGGTAGTAGTAATCTTGGGTGTGGAAGGCAGCCAAATAGTCAATCTCTCCGCTTCCTCCCTCGCTGTCAGTCCACAGCACAGGCTTCTTGGGCTCCGATGGGCGGTAGTAGGTCACCGAATAGTGCCGTATTGTTTCGGGTTTCCCCGTTTCGGAGCCCGCAAGTTCGTACCAGGTATCATCGGGCAGCGAGTTGCCGTTGCTGTCTTGCATCACCCACACCACCGCAGGCTCCGACGAGCCGTCGAAGGCATTGCCCACCACGGCCAAATCGTAGCCCAGGGAGTTGTCGACACTGTGATCAAAGCCCACCACCACATAGCCGCCAAAGCCTCCGAGCGAGACCCACGTTCCCTCGCCGAGCCTGCGCTCGGCATAGGCCACGGCAGCCTCGGGAGTGGTCTGCGAGCCATCGAACCCACCCGTGCGAAGCTCATTGATAAACTGTCCGGGGGCGGGGGTATAGGCATAGACACGGCTCCATTCGGTGCTACTCCCCAGCGTTGCAGGACGGTAGTAGCTCTGCTCCTCAGTGTCGGGCGTGGGGTCGACGGTGATTACCTCGTCGATGTTACACGACGAGGCAATCAAACCGACAAGCAACCCAACGAATATAAATCCTTTTGTAGGAAAGGTCATTATGAAAACAGGTTGAATGGGGGTTATTTCTCAAATCGGACTGCCACATCGTCGTAGGCAAAGTAGGAGGGCTGCGAGAATCCGTAGCCGTTGTCGCTCGAGCCCAAGATGTTGAACTCCACCTTCACGACCTCTCCAAGCGGGGTCAAATCCCACTTGGCCCACTCGGTTACAAAGTGCTCGGGGCCGTTGCAAAGGTAGAACTCCGTCGTGGTCGCATTGCCTGCGGCATCGTAGCCCGTGGCCACAATCTTCACATAGTCCTTCTCCCCGATGTTCTCGGTCAGGCTGTTCCCATCGGCATAGCAACTGATCGCATAGCAGGAGTTATTGACCCACATGTGATCAATTATACGGGCCTCGCCATCGGCGAAGTAGAAGTAGGGAAGCACCTCGGTCATGTTGTACTCCGAGCCGTCGATGTAGCCGTAGTGGATACCAAAGTTGGGGCTTCCGTTGTGGCCTCCTGCCCCTTCGGGGCCGTAGACGGTCATCTGGTGCTCGTAGCTACCGTAGGTGGCATAGTCGGTCGAAGCGTAGTTCGAGACCACATGGCCACCGCCCCAATAGACCTTCGAGCCATAATTTACGGGGAACTCCGAGGCGAGCGCCGTATTACCCTCGTCCCACCAGTGGTAGTCGCAACCACGCATCTCCCCCATGTATCCCATATCACCATAGGTGAGCGGGCCACCATACTCGGGGTGATCGATCAGATCGCTCCAACGGCTCACCTCGTGGTCATAGTAGCTATCCGTAGCACTGTCGTAGCCCGTAATGGAGTAGGGGGCAAAACGCTCCGTACCCTCCTCAAACGAGAGCACCCGCAACTCATAGAGCGGCTCCTCGCTACCCGAGCCACCCTCTTCATTGTCCCCTTTGGGCAGGGTGATCACGCGGCCATCGGCCAGAGTGATGATGACGGCGGTGTCGGTCTCCTTGATCGAAACGAAGAACGAATCGCCATCCTTGCCATCCTGACCATCCTTGCCATCTTGACCATTCGCACCATCCTTTCCATCCCGACCATGCTTAATCAAGATCGTTGACCCGTCGCTGAAGGTGAGTACCACCCCCTCGTCGGTATACTCCGTGGAGGCGATCGTCTTTCCTCCACTCTGCGCCTCCAAAAGGGCGGCAAGGGTCGCAATATCCTCCTCGTTCTGCTCCACACGCCCCTCCAACTCGTTTATGGCTCCCCAAAGCTCGCCATCGTCATACTCACAGCCCGCGAGGGTCATACCGACCAGGGCCACTGCCATCAGAATAAAAAATCGTTTCATCGTTTTATGATTTAATAAGTGAATTAATTTCCTTTGACAAGTTGCTCGTTGATCTCTGCGATCAGTTGCGAGAGCTCCTCCAAGTAGCGCTGTTTGAACCGGTAACGGCTCACCTGCTCGGGGGTGAGTTCTAAAGGAGTGCCCTGCTGCCGGGCCTTTAGTAGGTGAAAAGC
>CAZRJU010000157.1:0-3178 GCA_964600455.1 uncultured Alistipes sp.
GGTTCCAAGAAGAATGCGAAATCATCCCAAGGGCGAAACAGGAACTGTAATCCTTGATATGCTGCTCACGCATCTGAAGGGCCATGCGCAATGCCTTGTTGCCCAGGCGATCCACCGACACCCCGATAATACGGCCCGGCATATTACGCTTGTAGGCCTCGCGCGTGGTCATGTAGCCGGCCGAGGGGCCGCCAAAGCCCATCGGGGTACCCAGGCGCTGGGTCGAGCCCACGGCAATATCGGCACCCCACTCACCGGGAGCCTTCAGCAGGGCTAACGAGAGCAGATCGGCCACCGCCGTCAGCAACGCCCCCTTCTCGTGGGCCGCCGCAGCGAAGGCAGCATAGTCGCGCACCTCACCATTGGCCGCAGGATACTGTACGATGGCTCCAAACTCCTTGCCCGTGAAGCTGTATTCGGCAAAGTTATCCACGATCAGCTCGATCCCGAAGGGTTCGGAACGGGTGAGCAACACATCGAGCGTCTGCGGGAAGATGTTTTCATCCACGAAGAGCTGGTTGCGACCCTCCTTAACCGCCTCACGCGAACGCAGGGCATACATCATCAGCATCGCTTCGGCGGCTGCCGTAGCCTCATCCAGCAGCGAACAGTTGCCGATCTCCATCCCTGTCAGCGAGATCACTGCGGTCTGGTAGTTGAGCAGTGCCTCCAGACGGCCCTGCGAGATCTCGGCCTGATAAGGGGTATAGGAGGTGTACCACGCGGGGTTCTCAAAGACGTTGCGGGCAACTACGGCCGGCACAGCCGTCGGATAGTACCCCATACCGATAAAGGAGCGCAGGATGCGGTTGCGCGAGGCCAACTCCTGGATGTGGGCCGTGAAGGCATACTCACTCATACCCGGAGCCAAAGCCAGCGGTTTCTTCAGGCGAATCGACTGCGGAATCGCCTGCGAGATCAACTCATCGACCGACTGCACGCCGATCACCTCGAGCATCTCCTTGAGCTCTTTTTCGCGCGTTACGCCAATGTGGCGCGAGGAAAAATTGTCAAAAGCCATAGTCAACAATATGTTTTAAGGTTTTATTACTTGGGTTGTGCCGCTGCCGCAGGGCCTTCAAAGAGCTTTCCACCGGAGCTCTCCACCCATTTCGTCCATGCGCAGGGGTTATATCCTAACAAAGGTAGAAATTTTTTTTGAATTATTCACACAATACTCCTCTCCCGCCATCTTTTTTACTCCTCCCCTCCGACTATCGCTCCCAAACATGCAGTTTCCTCTCCTCGGCAAACAAGAAAGCCGACCTTTAGAGGATCGGCTTTCCAAGAGGCGCTTCACGGCTTTCCGGCTTTAGAAAAGACGGTGCGTTCCGGACTCCGGATTGTAGACAAACGTGGAGAGAATCTTCTCGAAATTCTTTTGAATAAAGGCTTCATGCGAACCACCCGTACCCGTACACATGATGGTAATCATGCAGTTGTAGAGGTTCATTGCATAGATGCGCTGTCGCACCTTCTTGTTGTAGGTGATATCGACATATTTGGCCGGGATGTTATTGACAAAGCCATCCATAACGGCGCTTACCTCCTTGACCACAGGCCCCCGACCCGAGGTATTGAGCATGGTCTCCATCAAAGCCTCAATCTGCTGATTCAGATAGTTCTCAAGGCTTGAATTGCTCAAAGCAGGCTGTTTGGAGATCTGCATCTGGAACGGGAGTCTGACGCAGCGAATATCGACACGCTCTCCATCCTTTGCAGGCAGAATCGTCCACCCCTTTACATTGTGCAACTCAATCCCTTCATAGAAGAACGATTTGGCCTTCTGAGCACTACACGTAAGCGCTCCAAGAGCAAAAACGAGAAGTAATAAAAAACGTTTCATAACCACTACTGCAACGAGTTAATCAAATCCATGATACTCTGGTTATAGCGTTTCAATACGCGATCCCATGCCTTGTAGAACTCGTCGTGATTGCCGCAATCGTTGGGGGCCCACTCCGATTGCAGACGCACACGGTAGCACAGGTTATCCATTCCGACACGCTCCTTCACCTCGATACGCGTACGGATGGTTACATAGGCAAAGCGCTGCACCTCCCACGAGCTACGAATCCAACCGGCCGATCGGTCGCTGATCTCAAGATTGGGGAAGAGATCGGAGATTGTCAGTACCAAACGCTTCCAAACCTCCTCCTGAGTTAACCCCTCACGAACATTTACAGTCATGTTCTTATTGGCCAGGTCGCTACTTGCCTCCGAGGCCGAATAGGACTCATCCACCTCAAGGGTGAAAGTCAGCGACTTACGCTTATCCGACTTATAGACGCGAACCGTACGATCCACATAACCCGGGCAGGTCAGGCGGAGCATTACATAGTCTTGTTTTCCCATGGTCAGTTGATACGACCCCTGACCAACCTCGGCACCGGCCATAATGATCTTGGCATTGTCGGGCACTACATTGATCGTCTTAACTTTCTGTGCGTTTGCCGAGAACGACACGCCCAAAATAGCGATTACAAACAGTAGAATCTTTTTCATAAATTTAGTTTGTTTTGAGTATAAAATCATTTGTAACCACAAAATTATCGAAATAAAGGTGCCCGATGGGCGATACGGCGTCGATTAAATTGTACGGTTGTGTTGGTTTTCCTGACACGCATTATCAAGATCCTTTGCCAAGAGTGTGAAGATATTCACATTCAGCGCCATAGAGATTCTATGGATCAGTGCACTATCGAGGCTTTCGCGCTCGAAAATGTCGTAAATATTGGTTCTTCCGCAACATATTTTGCGCGCAAGCCACGTTGGGGTTCGCTCCTGACGACGGAGCTCATCCCGGATAAAATTACCAATATGAACCATTGCAGCACCACTGCTTGGCTGTCGCAATCAACAGCTACACATCAGCCCCTTATGTGTGAGTTTGTTAAAAAAAGAGAGCGCAGGGCTGAAATCTCACTTTGTCAAGCAGGTCTTAGGATACCGTAGTGTTAAAATGAGTAACAACCTTGCGCCGTATCCCACAAAGGGATATGACGAAAGAGCCGTTAGCTTACTCTTAACACTGTCCGAATTTCCTAAGTTCGCTTGACAAGAATAAACTTACGCTTCCGTAATCGTATATGTCTATTGCAAATGTATGGTTATTTCTCGAAATCTGTATCGTCCTAAAAAAGTGTTACAGGATTTGATACAAAAATAATTAAAGTTT
>CAZRJU010000158.1:0-3167 GCA_964600455.1 uncultured Alistipes sp.
CTCATGGTAGAGCACATTCTTATCCACCACGGGGATCTCCACCCGATCCTCCTGGTCGAAATCCATCATCGGTACAGCCCCCGTCTTACCAAGGGTCTCGCGCACGGCAGCATTCAGGATCTGCCATACGGCCTCCTCGTCGGCAAACTTCACCTCGGTCTTCTGCGGGTGTACGTTTACGTCGATTCGCTGCGGGTCGATCTCCATATAGAGGAAACAGGCCGGGAAGGCACCCTCGGGAATCAGGCGATCGTAGGCCCTCAGGAGCGCCTTCATGAAGTAAGGCGAACGGAAGTAGCGTCCATTGACAAAGAGGTATTGATCGGGCTTGGTCTTTTTGGCCGCTGCGGGTCGCCCCACAAAGCCTCGAATCTTCACGATCGAGGTGTCGGCCTCCACCTCCAAGAGGTTATGTTTGATCGAGGGGCCCACCACATCCACAATACGGCCGGCCAACGAATTGGCCTCGAGGTGGTAGATCGGAGCATCGTTGTTGTAGAGCTCGAAACGCACCGAGGGGTTACAGAGGGCCACCCGCTGAAACTCCGCCTTGATGTGATTGGCTGCCACCGTGGGCTTCTCCATGAAGCGACGACGGGCCGGCACGTTGTAGAAGAGGTTGCGCACGATAAACTGCGAACCCACCGGACAGGAGACGGGGCGTTGCGAGATAAATTCGCCCCCATTGATCTCGCTCAAGGTTCCCAACTCATCCTCAGCTTGGCGCGTACGCAGCTCCACCTGCGCCACAGCAGCAATCGAAGCTAAGGCCTCACCGCGAAAACCAAAGGTCTGGAGCGAGTAGATATCATCGGCCTGGCGGATCTTACTCGTGGCGTGGCGGTCGAAGGCCATACGGGCATCAATGGGCGACATGCCGCAACCGTTATCCACCACCTGAATCAGGTCGCGACCTCCCTCCCGCGAGTTGACAATCACGCAGGTAGCCCCGGCATCAATGGCATTCTCCATCATCTCCTTCACCACCGAGGAGGGACGGTTAACCACCTCACCGGCAGCAATCTGATTGGCCACCACCTCGGGCAGCAGTTGGATCTTGTTGGCCATCTTCTACTCTTGATAATCGTTCGGGACAATGGTGATGGGAGCCGAGGGGTCGAAATCGCCATAATACTGCTCAACACTCATCGGCTCACGCTTGGCATGCGAGAGCATCTGCACGATACGCGGGAAGAGCACCCCGACAACAAAGAGCAGGAAGAGCGAGAGCAAGACCAACTTAAGCACTCCTCCGCGGCCTCCGCGCTCCTTCTCTTTGCGGGCAGCACGCGCCTCACGCTGGGTGCGGATATATTTGCCGGGGACATACTCCTCCTTGTCGTCGAGTCGGTAGCCACTGAGCTCGGCTCGACGCTGCTCGCGTGCCTCGCGCTGCGGGTCGTAGTAGCGCGGTATGTAGTTAAAACTGTTGGCCCGCTTCTTGTGTGGAGTAAACCATCCCATTGTATCTGTTGTTTTTGTTCTTTCAATTTTTCGGTTGTCAGCCATCACGCCTCCCGGCATTCCGCCTTGCCCATTCAGACCGACTGACTGCGAGGACAAATATGCCGCATCCCCCTCATTTTTGATTTTAGGCGAGCAGATTCTGCCTCGACCGTAGAGCGGCAAAGATGGGCTGTACTCTTTCGTACTGCCCATTTTGACGATCAAGAAGAGGTAGAATATGCCGCATAAAATCAAAAATTACCGGAAGAAATTCTTCATCCGCTCAAATATATTCTGCGACTTAACCGATGCTGCCCGCTTGAAAGAGGGCTCTTCGGCCAGTTGCTCCACGAGTTTGCGCTCGGTGGAGGTAAGGGAGTCGGGAATGGTGATATCGACTACAACCAGAATATCGCCCCGACCATAGCCATTGACATCGGGAAGGCCCTTGCCTCCCAGGCGCAGCACCTTACCGGCATGGGTACCCGGGGCAATCTTGATCTTGGCGCGGCCATCAATGGTGGGCACCTCGACCGTACCTCCCAACAGGGCGGTCGTAACGGTGATATTGAGGTTGTGGATCAGGTCGTTGCCATCGCGGATCAGCTCGGGGTGAGCCTCCTCCTCGATGAGCACCTGCAGGTCGCCGTTTACTCCTCCGCGACGGGCGGCATTGCCCTTACCGCTCACGGTGAGCACCATGCCTTCACCCACACCGGCCGGGATCTTGATCTCCACGACCTCCTCCCCGCGCAGGGTTCCTTCGCCCTTACACTTATCGCAGGGGGTGGTGATCACCTCGCCCGTACCACCGCAAGTAGGACAAACGCCCTGGGTCTGCATGCGGCCGAAGAAGGTGTTCTCCACGCGCATCACATACCCCGAGCCATTACAAGTCGAGCAGGTCGAGAAGCCCGAAGCACTCTTGGCCCCCTTGCCCGAGCAGGCATCGCAAGCCACCGTCTTGGTGATCTTGAGTTTCTTGGTCACACCGGCCGCAATCTCGGCCAAGCTGAGGCGCACCTTGACCCGAATATCCGAGCCACGGCTCACCCTGCGACCACCACCCGACGAGCGGAATCCGCCGCCAAAGTGGCCACCGAAGATATCGCCAAACTGCGAGAAGATATCCTCCATCGAGAAGCCGCCACCAAAGCCACCAAAGCCACCGGCACCTCCCGCTGCTCCACTCATGCCGGCATGGCCGAACTGGTCGTAGCGAGCACGCTTATCGGGATTGGAGAGCACATCGTAGGCCTCGGCAGCCTCCTTAAACTTCTCCTCCGCCTCCTTATCGCCGGGGTTCTTATCGGGGTGATATTTGATGGCCGCTTTACGGTAGGCCTTCTTTATTTCGTCTGCGTTAGCGTTCTTCTGAACGCCCAGCACCTCGTAATAATCGCGTTTTTCTGCCATTTTCGTTCAGGTTTGAATCCTTGATTACTCTCCCACTACCACCTTGGCAAAACGAAGTACACGCTCACCAAGCATATAACCCGTCTGCACCACATCGATCACCAGGCCCTTCTGCTCCTCACCGGCGGGGAACTTGGCCACCGCCTCCATCAACTCTTCGTTGAAGGGGAGGCCTTTAGCCTCGATGGGCACCACCTTGCGCTGACGCAACGTGTCGGCAAATTTCTGAGCTATGAGCTCCATACCCTTACAGATGATCTCACGATCCTCGCACTTGGCATTGGCCTGCACAGCTCGTTCGATAT
>CAZRJU010000159.1:0-3152 GCA_964600455.1 uncultured Alistipes sp.
TCTGACAAAACCCAAGCAAAAACAAACGCTACAATGCCCCACACTTGGATATTATGGGGGTAGATACGCTGAATACGTATAGCCACATAACTATACAAGAAATGAGTGCTGTTCGTTATCCTTTTGCTTTTTGAAACTGTCAGATTTCTTTGTAAGGACTGCGAAAACACTTTCAATATGTTGCCACCCATGCGGATAGCACCACAAAGTTAAAAAGAATTTCCGAAACGAACAACACTCCTTGGGGCATTGTTCGCCGAGAATACAAAAAATTGCCTTCCGCAGGAATGCGAAAGGCAAAATTATAGTGTGCTATATTTTATGCCGGTTATACGATTTTCGGACAATCGGTCTTAAAGGGAAGCAGGCTAAAGGCTATTGGGTGTTGCCGCCTGGCCGATATGGCCGCGAGGGGTCGATCAACGCCCTCTCGATTGTGGGCCGGCTGTTATTTCAGGGATTTAGGTTTCATCAGGTGGCTCAGGAGCTGCTGCAGGAAGGTCGTAAAGAGCCCCTCGCGGTAGACCAAGCGGTGCTTCCAGCGGTTGGCCCACCAGCGGCGGCAGCGGAATCGGAGGCGCCGCAGCGTGCCCCGAGCGGGCATCTTTTCGGCAAAGCGCGGGGAGATAATCTCGCCCAGGATCTCCTCCTCGAGCTCCCTATCGCGCGGAATCGCGGGAAGGCCTTCGGTCGAGAGCCCCAGGTGGTCGATTGAGAGGGCCGTGATGGCGTAGAGAAAACGATCCATGCGGTGGTAGCGGCAGAGCCTATCGAGCCATGCCCAGTCGATATGCGGGGCGTGGTGCTTGAGCAACATGGCCCAATCGACCAAGTGGCGCAGGCCGATCTCGGCAGCTGCAAAATGAGCTGCTGCATGGCGTAGCAGGAAGAGGGCGTTGAAGTTGGGCGAAGGGAGCCAAACGGGTGCTCCGTTGACCTTGATCTCTTCGCAGGGCTCCTCCGTGGCAAGCCGTTTGAGCTCGGTCTCGATTTCTCGGTTGGAGCGGTGGGAGTGTACGTTCAAGAAGTCGTAGTGGTTCTCCACCAGGATCC
This sequence comes from uncultured Alistipes sp., assembly GCA_964600455.1. Taxonomy (GTDB): domain Bacteria; phylum Bacteroidota; class Bacteroidia; order Bacteroidales; family Rikenellaceae; genus Alistipes. The sequence goes on from CAZRJU010000159.1 coordinate 1,054, forward strand.
CCCCGAGCGTAAAGGTGGTGTGGTGGTGCTTGTCGGGGTCGATCTTGATCCCCTTCTCCTCCTTCAGCAGCCTGTCGGCCCGCTCCTGATCGCCAAAGAGCCAGATGTCGATGTCGCCACACTCACGGTGCGCAGGCGTGGGGTAGAGCAGACTCAGTCCATACCCCTTGAGGAGCATCATGCGTATCCCGTGGCGAGCGTAGAAGGCAGCCAAATCGCCAACCAGACGCTGCTGCCGCGCCCATCGCTTCTCGATCTTCTCCACATTGATCCCCCACTGCAGCCGCAGTACCCGATCGGGAAGAGCCGCCTCGAAAAGCTCCCGCTCGGAGCCTTGCCCTGTGGGCTCTGAGCTTTTGGCAGTGCCTTGCTTGGCGTTTTTGTCCGCGGGCTCCGAGCTTTCGGTCGTGGCTCGCTTGGTGTTTTTGTCAGCGGGCTCCGTGCTTTCGGCAGTGCCTTGCTTGGCGCCCTGCTGCCCAACCTTCGAGTTCTCGGCAAAGAGCGGCTGCAAACCATCCCACACCAACGCAAGAACCCCCTGCCTTGCCGCCAATCGATAAACCTCCGACCAATTCGCAGAGGGAATAGCTACGGTGTTACACTCATTATTTAACGTGTAGTAGAGTAACTGAAGAAGACCCTTAGCTGTTGTATCCTGCCTTTTCACTTAGCCTGCAATATTAGTCTCTATATGATCAAAGATCTTTATAATTTTTGATGTTCCGATACTCTTCGTAAGATTGTTTTCAATAAACAATCGCCCTCTCTTTCCCATCTCGGCACATAACTCGGGATGCTGTTGCATATGCAATATTGCTTCTACAAAAGAATCAATATCATCTGCGTCCGAGAATAATCCAATATTGTTATCCGAAAGAATACTCTCTATATCAGTACCCTTGTCGTAATTTGCCACTACGGGAGTCCCTGCTGATAATATACTCCAGGTTTTACTTGGCATTGCCCCTTGTCCAATTCCCTTTTTGCATGAAACTATGCCAATATCAGCAAGACTATAAACATGTGATACTTTATCGAATGGTTGTAGAGGGTAGAATCTCACATTGGAAAGACCGAGCGAGGAAGCCATTTCAATGTATTTTCCCTTTAATCCTCCCGTTCCAAACAGAATAAAATCTATATTGGGGTTATCCTTTAAACGTTCTGCCGCTTTGATGATTATCTCAATGTTTTGGGCATACCCAAAATTGCCTGCATATACAACGTTGAATTTATCTCGAGATATATCGAACTCCTCAAATAATGTATTTTCTTCTTTGCTGATAGGTACAACAACATTTTCATCGACCCAATTATAAACGACCTCTATTTTTTCTGCCGGAACACCTTTCTCAAGAAGATTCTTTTTGAAATCCTCAGAGATAACAATAATTTTATCGGCATTACGATAGGTGAAATTCTCGATAACTCGACCAATCTTCCATAGAATAGAGCCTTTATGGGTTAATCCCGTCCCAACTAATGAGTCTGGAAATACATCTTGCAGATTGTACACAAAAGGAATATGCCTAAATTTTTTGATTATGGCAGCCATTGCCCCCTGGATGGGTGGGGTGCTGGAAATAAACATCACATTACATTGTCGGGCATCCTTTCCCCAAAGGCCAAAATAGAGATGCTTAACACAGCTTATGGTATACCGTAAGGCGCGAAATATGGGGTTTTTGCCCTCTCGCATTAGACGAAATCGATGCACGATCATCTGACCATTGTACATAGCTTCAGTTCTACGTCCTTTGTACTCTTTATACACGTCCTCACTTATTCCTCGGGTTGGTGTAGGCGTGTAAACAACCATTTCATGGCCCTTATCGGCGAATGCTTGATTTCGGTTGTTTGATAAGTGTGTACCCGCCGTGATTTCCGGCACAAAGTACGCTGTAAGCATCAGTATTTTCATCTCTTAAAAAGATCCGCTTGTTTGCCGGTCGGCTACATTACGTAATTTTAGGTAGAATTCGCTGCGGCGTTTATTGAGCAGGGTTGAGCTAAATTTGTGAGCTGTTGATAAATTGTTAGCACCAACCTTTTCCATTAACTCGGTGTTGGAGATGAGGCGCTCAATACCCGAGGCAAAG
>CAZRJU010000160.1:0-3150 GCA_964600455.1 uncultured Alistipes sp.
CAGTTGCGCGGCTTCTCCGAGGGCGAGGTCGACGAGGAGCAGGTAGACCCCACGCAGCGTAAGCCCGGAACTCCGGTGGGCTTCTTCACCTATCCGATCAGTCAGGCCTCCGATATCACCGCCTTCCGGGCAACGACCGTTCCCGTGGGCGAGGATCAGGAGCCGATGATCGAGCAGACGCGCGAGATCGTGCACAAGTTCAATGCGGTCTACGGCCCCACGCTCACGATGCCCGAGATTCTGCTGCCCGACAATGCCGCCTGCCTGCGCCTGCCCGGCACCGATGGCAAGGCCAAGATGTCCAAGTCGCTCGGCAACTGCATCTACCTCTCCGATTCGGCCGACGAGGTGAAGAAGAAGGTGATGTCGATGTATACCGATCCCGACCACCTGCGTGTGGAGGATCCCGGTAAGGTGGAGGGGAACACCGTATTCACCTACTTGGATGCCTTCTCCTCAACGGAGCAGATTCAGCGTCTGGCCCCCGACTACCAAAACCTCGAGGAGATCAAGGCCCACTACCGCCGCGGAGGTCTGGGTGACGTGAAGGTCAAGCGCCTTCTGATTGCCGTGCTGAACGAGATTCTGGAGCCGATGCGTGAGCGTCGTCGCCACTTCGAGCAGCACATCGACGAGGTCTATGCCATGCTCAAAGCGGGTTCGGAGCGAGCCCGTGAGGAGGCGGCACGCACTTTGAACGATGTACGTCGCGCCATGCGGATCGACTATTTTGAGGATGCCGATCTGATTGCCCGCCAGGTCGAGAAGTACAAGCAGCGCGCATAAAAACACGCAAGAGAGCGTAGCGGTGAAAAAGAAGAGTAGGATACGACGGTTGATCGACTATATCACCGGAGAGGAGTTCTATAGCTGGTTCCTGCAACAGACCAAACGCCTGAGCGAACGCCAGATGATGATGGTGTTGGCGGCGATTGTGGGTGTGTTGGCCGGCTTCGGCACGCTCCTTTTCGAGTTCTTGTTGCATGCCATCAAGGAGGGCTTGGTCAACTGGTTCCCGGTCGAGAAGGCCAACTTCCTCTTCTTGATCTTCCCGGCCATGGGTATCATCCTGGCAACCCTCTTTGTGAAACATGTTGTCAAGGATAACATCTCCGAGGGGGTTACGCGGGTGCTCTACGCCATGTCGCGGCGTCAGTCGCAGTTGGCGCGTCACAACTGTTGGACTTCGATTGTCGGAGGTGCCACCACGATCGGATTTGGTGGATCGGTCGGCCCCGAGGCCCCGATTGTCCTGACGGGTGCGGCCATTGGCTCGAATGTGGGGCAGCTGGCCCGCCTGAACTACCGCCAGACCACCCTCCTGCTCTGTTGTGGAGCGGGTGCTGCTCTGGCCGCCATCTTTAAGGCTCCCATTACGGGCGTGGTCTTTGTGTTGGAGATCCTGATGCTTGACCTCACGGCCGGATCGGTAACACCGCTTCTGATCTCTTCGATCACGGCTACCACCATTGCCTTTGTCTTCCGAGGCTTCGACCCGATCCTCTCGGTGAAGTTGACGGCAGCCGACTCGTTTCAGCTCAACCATATCCCGCTCTTTGCCCTGCTCGGCGTATTGAGTGGGCTGATGGCCTACTACTTCACCTCGGTCAACTTGCGTGTGGGCAACTACTTCAAGAAGATCCAAAGCCCCTTGCGCAAGTGGACGATTGCCGGTGTTGTGCTGGGCCTTTTGATCTTTATCTTCCCGCCCCTCTATGGTGAGGGCTACGAGGGTTTCACGGCCCTGATGCACGGGAAGGCGGAGAGCCTCTTCGATAACTCGCTCTTCTACCGTTTCCGTACGATCGACTGGGTTGTGATTCTCTTCGTGATTGCCACCATGTTCTTTAAGGTGGTGGCCATGGCCTCGACCAATGCGGCCGGCGGTGTGGGCGGAACCTTCGCCCCGTCGCTCTTCGTAGGGGCCTTCCTGGGTGGCGTGATGGCGCTGATCTACAACGCTACGTTGGTTCCGTGGCTTGGGTGGGAGCCGATCTCGGTGGTCTCCTTCACGCTGGTCGGCATGGCGGGCGTGATGTCGAGTGTGATGAACGCCCCCCTGACCTCGATCTTCCTGATCGCCGAACTCTCGAACGGCTACGAGCTCTTCATCCCGCTGATGATCACCTCCTGCCTCTCGTTTGCCGTGGGCTACTACTTTGATCCCGACTCGATCTACACGAAGCAACTGCGCCAGAAGGGCGAACTGCTCACCCACGATAAGGATCAGTCGGTCTTTGTTTTCCTGAAGCTCGAGGAGCTGATGGAGACCGACTTCCTGCGCCTGAGAACCAACCACACGTTGGGAGATATTGTCCACATCATCGCCTCGGCCCGCCGCAACATCTTCCCCGTGATCGACGAGTTTGGCCACCTGCTCGGGGTGGTGCAGCTCGACGATGTGCGCGAGGATATGTTCAAGCGCGAAAAGTATGGCACCTCGATCATGCGCTACATGATCCAGCCGCCCGATAAGATCCTGCTCCACGAGCAGATTCAGAGCGTCTTGCCCCGCTTCGAGCAGAACCATACCTGGATGCTCCCCGTGGTGGACAAGGAGAACCGTTACCAGGGCTTTATCTCCAAGTCGCGCATCCTGAATGCCTACCGTGAACACTTAGTCAACATCTCGCAATAGCGGAGGGAGGGGCTAAACCCTCTTCGCCCAAATCACAAAACCCAACCTTAAAAAAGAGAGAATATGGAGTCTTTTGCTTGGTATGAAGATATGCATTGCGCCGTTACGGTGTGCGATGCCGAAGGGGTGATCCTCTATCAAAACCGTCCGGCGCGCGAGCTCTATGCCGCCCACGGCAACTTGGTGGGGAAGAACCTCTTTGCTTGCCACAACGAACATTCGCAGAGGATTATCCGCCGCCTTATGGAGGAGGATACGACCAACGCCTACACGATCGAGAAACGAGGCGTAAAGAAGGTGATCTACCAGTCGCCCTGGCATAAGGAGGACGGCTCGGTGGGGGGCTTGGTGGAGTTTTCGATGATTGTGCCGGCCGAGATGCCGCACCATGTACGCGAGTAACGAAGAATGGCACACATTACAATCTATACCGATGGTTCGTCGCGCGGCAATCCGGGTCCGGGAGGCTATGGCGTGGTGCTGATCTCAGGCCCCCACCGCAAGGAGTTGAG
>CAZRJU010000161.1:0-3119 GCA_964600455.1 uncultured Alistipes sp.
AAACTTTAATTATTTTTGTATCAAATCCTGTAACACTTTTTTAGGACGATACACTATATATATGGTCTTTTTTCGGGTTACTTGCTGCCCAACAGGATGCGGGCTTGTTCGAGGGCGGCCGGGGTGATTTCGGCACCCGAGAGCATCTTGGCAATCTCCTCGGTGCGCTCCTCGGCCCCTAATTGCTTGAGGTGGGTGTGCCCCTCCTCTTTATAGACCACAAAGTGGCACTTGCCCTTCGAGGCGACCTGCGCCAAGTGGGTGATATTGATCACCTGCATCCGCTCCGACAGGCGGCTGAAGATGCGGCCCATGGCATCGGCAATACGGCCTGATACGCCGGTGTCGATCTCATCGAAGAGGATCGTCGGCAACTCGATGCGTTCGGCCAAGAGGGCCTTCAGCGAGAGCATCACACGCGAGAGCTCTCCTCCCGAAGCGACACGCTCGATGGGTTGCAACTTCATGTTGCGGTTGGCCGAGAAGAGGAAGGCCACGCGGTCGCACCCCCCGGCCGTAAACTCCTCGGTGGGGGAGACTTCGATTTTGAAGGCGCTCTCCTGCATTCCCAGCTCGGCAAGGCTTTTAAGGATCGACTGCTCGATCTCGGCCACCTTGGCTGTGCGCTGCTGGTGCAGCCGCTCGGCCGCCTTGCGACACGCCATGGCAGCCTCCGCAAGCGCCTTTTCGGCTTTGCGCAGAGCTTCGTCGCTATGCTCGATGGCGGCCAATCGCTCACAGTATTGCTCCCTGAGGGCGATCAGCGCCTCTAAATCGGCTACGCGGTGTTTCTGGATTAGCGAATAGATCAGCGCCAGGCGGTTGTCGATACGCTCCAGGCGTTCGGGATCGGCCTCCACCCGATCGAAGGCCGCATGGGCCGAGGTGTGGAGATCCTTCAACTCCTCGAGGCTCGAGCGCAGGCGTTGGGCCCACTCTTCGGCATCGGGGTAGAGGGCTACGATCTGGCGCAGCTGCCCTTCGCCCTCCTTGAGGCGGGGCAGGATGCCCAGCTCCTCCTCGTCTAAACTTTGGAGCAATGAACCTAAGGTCTCGCTGATGCGGTCGGCATGTGAAAGGATGGTCTGTTCGTGCTCCAACTCGGCCACCTCTCCGCTGCGGAGTTTGGCTCCCTGCAACTCCTCCACCTGGTAGCGCAACCACTCCTCGTCGCGGGCTCCTGCCTCGGCGGCCTCTTTCAGGGCCTCTACCTCGCGGCGGCAACCACGCCATGCGTCGTAGCATGCGCCGTACTCCTTGAGTTGTTCGCTACTTTCCGAGAGGGTATCGAGGGCGCGAAGGCGAAAACTCTCCGACTCCAGGATCAGGTTTTGGTGCTGTGAATGAATATCCACCAAGCGGGCCGAGAGCTCCTTGACCACACTGAGCGGAGCCGGAAGATCGCCCACAAAGGAGCGGCTCTTGCCCTGCGGTGTGATCACACGACGCAGGGTGATCTCCTCCTCCCACTCCAGGTCGAGCTCCTCGAAGAGGGGCTCCAGTCCCAAACCGCGGAGGTTGAAACACCCCTCGATCACGCAGTTGCGGGTGGCATCCTTCATGGCCGAGCCGTCGTTCTTGTTGCCGAGCAACAGCCCGAGAGCCCCCAGCAGGATCGACTTTCCGGCTCCGGTTTCACCCGTAAGGATGTTGAGCCCGGGATCGAGCTCCAGTTCAAGGTGCTCGATCAGCGCGTAGTTCTCAACTTTCAGGTAACGCAACATGGCTCTATCGGAGTTGGAACAAGTTTTCGATCTTATCGACAATGCGCTCGGCTACTTCGCTCTTCGCCATCAGGGGCAGCTCCTCCATCCCCTTGCGGTCGATGAGCGTTACGACGTTGGTATCCACGCCAAAGCCGGCACCGGCCGTACGCAGCGAGTTAAGGACAATAAAATCGAGATTCTTTTTATCGAGTTTTTGGGTGGCATGCTCCTGCTCGTGGTCGGTCTCCAGAGCAAAGCCCACCAAGAGGCGGTTCCCCTTCATGCGGCCCAACTCGGCCGCAATGTCGCGTGTACGCTTGAGCGGCAGCGTGAGGTCGTCGTCCGACTTCTTGATCTTGTGGTCGGCCACCCGGAGCGGGGTATAGTCGGCCACGGCTGCACACATGACGGCTCCGTCGGCCTCCTCAAAGCGGGCTGTGGTGGCCTGGTACATCTCCTCGGCCGAGACCACATCCACGCGCTCAACCCCCTTGGGTCGGGGGAGTTGTGTGGGGCCGCTGATAAGGCTTACGCGGGCTCCGCGGCGGGCCAACGCCTCGGCAATGGCATACCCCATCTTGCCGGTCGAGTGGTTGGTGATGAAACGTACCGGGTCGATTGCCTCGCGCGTGCCGCCGGCCGTTACTAAGAGATGTTTACCTGCGAGGCTCTTTTTTTTTTCGTCGAAGAGCTCCTGCAGGAAGTCGACGATCTCTTCGGGTTCGGCCATTCTGCCCTTCCCCTCTAAGCCGCTGGCTAAGAAGCCGCTGCCGGGATCTACCACCTTCACACCGCGCTCCTTGAGCAGACGCAGGTTGGCTTGCGTGGCTTCGTGAGCAAACATATCCAGATCCATGGCCGGGGCTACCGCCACGGGACAACGTGCCGAGAGGTAGCTCGTCAGCAGCAGATTGTCGGCCACACCGTGGGCCATCTTGGCCAAGGTGTTGGCCGTGGCCGGTGCAATGAGCATGCAGTCGGCCCACTCACCGAGTTTGATGTGGGAGTTCCAGGCGCCATTCTCGGGGTCGAAGAACTCGACCAGGATGGGGCGTTTGGAGAGGGTTGCCATGGTGAGCGGCGTGATAAACTGCTTGGCCAGCGGAGTCATAAGCACCTGCACCTCGCAGCCGGCCTTTACCAACAGACGCACCAACGAAGCCGCCTTATAGGCCGCAATACTGCCGGTGATTCCCAGTAAAATGTGTTTGCCCGTAAGCATGAGATTCCATTTAACAACGATATCCGGCTGTGGTGAGACGGCCGGATATGGTTTGATTTTTCTTTCGTTTTTTTAGGCCTTGCGGTAGTCGATCTCGCCATCGAGGAACTCCTCCGTGGCGATGATAACGGGCTTGGGCAGGCGCTCGTAGTAGCGCGAGATCTCGATCTGCTCACGGTTCTCGAAGGTCT
>CAZRJU010000162.1:0-3049 GCA_964600455.1 uncultured Alistipes sp.
TATGAAACGATTACCTACATAGATTCCAAAACCGGCGAGCAGCGACCCTGTATCCGACAGCACCTCTTTGCTTTGGTCAAATAGTGCCAAGAAGAGAGAGGATGCCTCTGATTTCGTCTAAATGCAAACAGCCCGCCTAACCTTCACAAACAGGTTTGGCGGGCTGTTTTTGTATTATTGTCGTGGTGATCGGCTACTTGGCCAAGAGCGCATCGGCCAAGGCCTCCAAGGCGGGCTGATCGCTCTCCTTCATGCGCGAACGGATCGTTACGACCGGCTCCACAATCTCGATCTGCTTCATCCCACCGAGCATCTCGCGCATCACGCGACCCGCCGTCGGGGCCCACGAACCATTCTCGATAATGGCTACGCGGCGCTTCTGATAGCCCTTGATCTTCAGGTGGTGCAGAAAGTCGTGCATCGGCGGAAATACGTCGGCATCATACGAGGCTGCCGCCACCACCAAGTGGCCCACGCGGAAGGCATCCTCCACCGCCTCGGCCATATCGTCACGGCAGAGGTCGGCTACGGCTACCCGCTTTACGCCGCGTGCACGCAGCATCTCGGCAAAGTGCTTGGCCACCGCGGCCGTGCCGCCATGGATCGAGGCGTAGGCCACAAAGACCCCTTCGCTCTCCACCTCATAACGCGACCAGGTCTTGTAGAGGTCGATGTAGTAGCCTAAGTTTTCGCTCAAAACGGGGCCGTGCAGCGGGCAGATGGTGGCAATATCCAACCCCTCAGCCTTCTTCAGGAGCGTCTCCACCGGGCCGCCATACTTGCCGCAGATGTTGAAGTAGTAGCGGCGCGCCTCGCAGGCCCAATCCTCCTCGTGGCCGAGAGCCCCGAACTTCCCAAAACCATCGGCCGAGAAGAGCACGCGATCCGACTCGTCGTAGCTCACCATCACCTCGGGCCAGTGTACCATCGGAGCCATGAAGAAGCGCAAGGTGTGGCGCCCCAACGAGAGGCTGTCGCCCTCTTTTACGGCCACGCTACGCTCCTCGAAGGTTACCCCCTCGAAGAACTGCGGCACCATTTGCAGGGCCCGCTGTGAGGCTACAAGCTGCAATGCGGGGTAGCGATCCATCATCTCGGCAATCAGCCCGGCATGGTCGGGCTCGAGGTGGTGCACCACTAAGTAGTCGGGAGTACGATCGGCAAGCACCTGCTCCAGGTTCTGCCACCACTCCGCCCCCTTGCGGCGGTCGACCGTGTCCATCACGGCCACCTTCTCGTCGAGAATCACATAGGAGTTGTAGGAGATTCCGTTGGGAACCACATATTGGCTCTCGAAGAGATCCAGATCGGTGTCGTCAACGCCGATATACTTGATGTCGTCACTGATTTTGATCATAACAATTCTTCCTATTTTTTGTTGTAGGTATTCATGGTACGCTGTGCCCCCTGCGCCACAAACGAGAGGGAGGCCTCCACAAAGAGCTTCAGCCGCTCGGGCATCGCCTCCTGTTCTTCGGCTGTCCAGTGGCCCAATACATGATCCACCTGGAAGCCGCGCGGGAAGTCGCCTCCGATACCGAAACGGATACGGGAGTAGCCATCCGTTGCCAACAGCTCGTTGATGTTCTTCAGGCCGTTGTGGCCGCCGTCCGACCCCTTCATGCGCATACGCAACGAGCCAAAGGGGAGGGCGATGTCGTCCACAATCACCAGCAGGTTCTCGATCGGCGTCTTGGTGGCCTCTAGCCAGTAGCGCACCGCCTTGCCCGAGAGGTTCATATAGGTCGAAGGCTTCAGCAGGGTGACGATGTGGCCCCGGTGGCGGAACTCGGCCACCGCTCCGTAGCGGTCGGTCGAGAAGGTTACCCCCTGCTTTTCGGCCAAGGCATCCACCACCTTAAAGCCGATGTTGTGGCGCGTATCCTGGTACTCGGCCCCGATATTTCCTAATCCGACAATCAGATATTTCATGCTCTGCTCTTTGGTTGATGGAACCTCCGAAGTCGGGGCTTTAGGCGTGGCGGGATGCAGCTTCAGCCACTTCAAGATACTCCAATCCATCGGTGAAACGTTCCTTTTGGGTTTTCTATTTTGGGGGATAACTCTTTTTTTTGACAAAAAGAGGGCTGTCCAACTTTTCTGTTGAGCAGCCCCGGTTTGTCAGATGCACGCTTGTTTACTTGCGGCCGGCAGCCTCAGCGGCAGCAGCGCCACGCGAAGCACGCGTTACACGTACGGCGCACACAGCGGTCGTGGCAGGCGTGATGAACTTCAGGCCCTCGATCTGGAGGTCGCCTACGAAGATCGTCTTACCTACACCCAGCGGCGTAACGTCGATGGTGATCTCATCGGGCAGGTTCTCAACGGGAGCGCTCACAACGAGCTTTCGGGCCGAAAGAACGAGCTTACCACCCACCTTTACACCCTCGGCATTACCGGTCAGGCGTACGGGAATGGCGATAGCCACGGGCTTACCCTCCTGAATGTGATAGAAGTCGATGTGGAGAATCTCCTCGCGTACGGGGTGGAACTGTACCTCACGCATCACGGCCTGATAAACCGTGCCGTCGATCGTGAGCTCCACGATGTAGGAGGCAGGCGAGTAGATCAGGGGCTTCACACTCTTGGCATCCACCGAGAAGGAAACAGCCTGACCGGCACCATTCAACACGCAGGGGATCAAGCCCTCGCGACGAACCGCCTTGGCGGCCTTCTTGCCGTACTGCTCACGCGCTACGGCCGAAATCTGTAAAGTCTTCATAACTTTTTGAATAAAATTTAATGTGTTACCTAAGGGCGGTTCTCAGCCTCTCCGCTACGGGATCGGCCCCAATGCCGCCTGTTTTGCGCGGCAAAGATAGAAAATCGGAATCAAATGTGCAACTTTTTCCTCGTTTTTAAGGCTTGATCTCCCCGATTCTCCCCCGATTTGGCAGATGCAAGAGCACTCCCGCGCGAGCCGAGCACCCCACAGCCGGGGTCCTACGGCACCAGCTCTCCGGTGTAGAGGCCGGTGATGGGCGAGGGTGAGGCGGTGCTTTCAAACTCCCCGAAGTAGTTGAAATCCTCCACCAACCGAATGGTGTAG
>CAZRJU010000163.1:0-2993 GCA_964600455.1 uncultured Alistipes sp.
GACGCAGTTCGTTCGCCATGGCCGTATTGAGTACGATGGTTGCCTCGGCGCAGTTATCCGACGAACCCACCGCACGGAACTCGAAACGGTTACCCGTGAAGGCAAAGGGTGAGGTGCGGTTGCGGTCGGTATTGTCACGCAGCAGGGTCGGGATATGGGCGATACCGCTCATCTTGAAGATATTTTTGGCATCGAAACGAATCACATCGTTTCCCTTGCTCTGCTCCAGCTTATCCAGTACGGCCGATACCTGCTCCCCCAGGAAGGTGGAGATGATGGCCGGAGGTGCCTCACCGCCACCCAGACGGTGGGCATTAGTGGCCGAGAAGATAGAGGCCTTCAGCAGACCGTTATGGCGGTGTACGGCTGCGATGGCGTTGACTAAGAAGGTGACAAATTGCAGATTCTCCGAGGCGCTCTTGCCTGGGCTGAAGAGGTTAACCCCTGTATCCGTGCCGAGCGACCAGTTGTTGTGTTTACCCGAACCGTTGATCCCCTTAAAGGGCTTCTCGTGGAGCAGTACGCGGAAGTGGTGGCGACGGGCGATCTTATCCATGATCGTCATCAGGAGCTGATTGTGGTCGTTGGCCAGGTTGGCGGTTTCGTAGACGGGAGCGAGCTCAAACTGATTGGGAGCCACCTCATTGTGGCGTGTTTTGACCGGAATACCCATCTTGAGCGACTCATACTCCAGTTCGCGCATAAAGGCCATCACACGGGCCGGAATAGCCCCAAAGTAGTGATCCTCCAACTGCTGATTCTTGGCCGACTCATGCCCAAGAAGCGTGCGCCCTGTGAGCATCAGGTCGGGACGAAGAGCCCAAAGCCCCTCATCGACCAGGAAGTACTCCTGTTCCCAACCTAAGTAGGAGTGTACCCGCTCGACCGACTTGTCGAAGTAGTGGCACACCTCCGTTGCCGCGCGATCCACAGCTGCAATCGAGCGCAGAAGCGGGGTCTTGTAGTCGAGCGCTTCACCCGTGTAGGCGATGAAGATGGTGGGGATACAGAGGGTCGTATCGACAATAAAGGCGGGTGAGGTGGGATCCCAGGCCGAGTAGCCGCGTGCCTCGAAGGTGTTGCGGATACCGCCATTGGGGAAGGAGCTGGCATCGGGCTCCTGCTGTACGAGCAGCTTACCCGAGAACTCCTCCAGTACACCCCCCTCGCCATCGGGCTCGGCAAATGAATCGTGCTTCTCGGCCGTACCGCCCGTCAGCGGCTGAAACCAGTGGGTATAGTGGTCGGCACCATGCTCCATGGCCCACTGCTTCATGCCGGCAGCAATGCCGTCGGCCAACTCGGGCGAGAGGCGTGTGCCATTCTCCATCGTATTGAGTAGTGCCTTATAGTCGGCCTTCGAGAGGTAGCGGCGCATGGCTGCGTGTCCAAATACGCGTTCGCCAAAGTAATCGGAGGGGCGTCCCTCGGGCGCCTTGACCTCTACAGCCGTATGGTTGATGGCGGCATCCACCATCTTAAATCGGAGCAATGACATCTTCTTTCCTTGTTTGAGTTTTACCTAACCAATCGTTTCTTGTTTGGGGAGAATCTCCTCCATGGAGGATTCTCTCGCAAAGGTAATAAATTACCGCAGAAGAGCCCTATCGGAAAAGTGAAATTTTCAACATTTTGTGAAAAACAGCCCTGTTTTCACGAAAATGCCCCTATTTTTTGCGCGATCCCCCGATTTTTCTCTCTTATTTTCGTGAAATGCGTGAAAAAATCGGCTGTTATTTGGATAACAGCCGATTTTGTTTCTCTTAGATCGGGCCCAAAAACAGAGGCCGCCAACCTTGTTGGGTCAGCGGCCTCGTCTAAGTAAGGATCAATTTCAGGGATTACTCCTCCAAGAGGATCTCCATGATCTTGATGGCAGCGGTAGCGATCGGCGTACCGGGGCCGAAGATCGCAGCAGCACCATCGCGGTAGAGCTCATCGTAGTCCTGTGCGGGGATTACACCACCCACAACAACCACGATATCCTCGCGGCCCAACTTCTTGAGCTCGGCGATGATCTGCGGAACGAGCGTCAGGTGGCCGGCGGCCAACGACGATACACCCACTACGTGAACGTCGTTTTCAACAGCCTGCTTGGCAGCCTCCTCGGGAGTCTGGAACAAGGGGCCCATATCCACGTCGAAACCCAGGTCGGCATAACCCGTAGCTACCACCTTGGCACCACGGTCGTGGCCATCCTGACCCAACTTGGCGATCATTACACGGGGCTGACGGCCCTCCTTCTTTGCGAAATCGGCGACCATCTGCTTGGCCTGCTCGAACGATGCATCGTTTTTCACCTCTGAACTGTAAACACCTGAAATGGAACGAATAACTGCCTTGTAACGGCCTACGACAACCTCGCAGGCATCCGAGATCTCGCCCAACGTGGCACGTACCTTGGCGGCCTCTACGGCGAGCTCCAGCAGGTTGCCCTGCTCCGTCTTTACGCACTCGGTGATGGCGGCCAACGCCTTCTGTACGGCGGCCTCATCACGGTTGGCGCGCAGCTCCTGCAGACGCTTGATCTGGCTCTCACGAACCGCCGTGTTATCCACAGCAAGAATATCGATGGGGGCCTCCTTCTCCAGGCGGTACTCGTTTACACCGATAATCTTCTGCTCGCCCGAGTCGATGCGGGCCTGCGTACGGGCAGCAGCCTCCTCGATACGCATCTTGGGAATACCGCTCTCGATAGCCTTGGCCATACCGCCCAGCTTCTCGATCTCCTGGATGTGACCCCAGGCCTTGTGAGCGATCTCGTTGGTGAGCGACTCCACATAGTAGGAACCGGCCCAGGGATCCACCTCGCGGCAGATGTTGGTCTCCTCCTGGATGTAGATCTGCGTATTACGAGCAATACGTGCCGAGAAGTCGGTCGGCAGTGCAATCGCCTCATCCAGAGCGTTGGTGTGCAACGACTGGGTGTGGCCCAGAGCGGCGCCCATTGCCTCGATAGCCGTACGAGCTACGTTGTTAAAGGGATCCTGCTC
>CAZRJU010000164.1:0-2974 GCA_964600455.1 uncultured Alistipes sp.
TATGAAACGATTACCTACATAGATTCCAAAACCGGCGAGCAGCGACCCTGTATCCAACAGCACCTCTTTGCTTTGGTCAAATAGTGCGTAGAAGAGAGAAGATGCTCCTGATTTTCGTCCAAATACAAAGAGTCCGCCAATCCTCTGCCAGAGGGGCAAATTGATACGAGTATCGGAGATGTTGTTGCGCCGGGCTATTGGGATGAAACGGACTATAATTTTATTAAAGATTTCTATTTTATAAACTATTAATATCCGATTTGATTATGAAACGTTGTATGCTTATAATGGCACTATTGTCTGCTATAGCAGCGTGCGATAGTCCGAATGAAAACGGGCTGAACATAAAGTACAGCAATGAATTTGAATTTATGCTGAATGAATATGGCACATTTGACCGTGATATTGCACCGGAGCTCTTTGCTGAAAAGCGTTGGAACGTGGAGGTCGAGATGGAGTGCGATGAAGCGGGCAAGATGCTCCGGGTAGTGTGGGCTCCTAATAAAAAACCGGCGTGGGCGGATATTACAACACTTGAGGCTCCCATGTCGTTTAACCTGTCGAAGGAGCAGACCTCGTTGAAATGGGGGTACGAACCGAGCCGAGGGGTGGTAACCATTGGTATCATCGACTTTCGCATCTTGGCCTTGAGCGAGGAGGTGATGGTGTGGTTCTACGCCTGCGAGGATGTCAATGGCACAAGACACTATTACCAGCAACTCCTAAAGCCACAAATTGGAGAGGAGATTGAAGATTTTACGCAGGATGCACGCACTCTGCTGACCTGCTACTCGGGGCTATACGATTTGGTAGCCCATACGGGCGAACTCTCCTACATGACCAGGGCAGCCGATCGAATCATGGCGGCAACCCAAGATTTCTCCACCGAGGAGGTAGAGGCGCTCCTCGTAGCTTGCCCGTGGCAGCAAGTGCTTTGGGGAGAAAAGCAGAAAAACCACAATGGGGAGTTTGAGTGGATCGCAGAGAAAAACTCGGACATTTTGGCTGTATGGTATGATGTGGAGGGACACACGTGGGATTCGAGCGAATATCTCCCGGATGGATATATGGCCCCCATATCGGTTGGAGTACCTCCCAATATAGAGACCCTTCGCCGCCAGTGGCGTTACGACCACGAAACACGCGAGATTCACCTCTCGAAACCCAATAGCGAGGGTGTTTATGAGCACTATTTCTCAATGCCAATCGTGGGGATTCGTCCTGATCTTTTGATCCTTCAAAATAGGAATGGATTTAACCATCCTATCTACGAATTTTATATACCCTGCGGCAGATAAAAGCGATTAGGCCAAGCCATTTCGGGCTTTGGGAGTCCTAAGATCCCGCTTGTTATACAACTTCTTATACAACTTCCACCAAAGAGAGCGTGTCCCATAAAACTTGTTGGACACGCTCTCCCTGTTTTTATGCCGATCAAGAAAAATGGGGTCAAGGGGGAAAGATTCCCTGCATTTGTGTTGTTATTTCGCAAACAATTCGCTATCTTTGCCTGAAATTGAACCCTTGGTACGCTTTTTAAGGGGCTGAGGGGGTGGATGCAACGAAAGAGACAACAAACATTAATAACAAAATCTTAACTAACACAACACATTTTATGAACTGCTTTTTAACCAATTCCTCGTTGGGCAAGAAGTTGGTGATGAGTATCACGGGCTGCGCTTTGGTGCTCTTCATTATCTTCCACATGTCCATGAACCTTGTGGCCCTCTTCTCGGTCGATGCTTACAACATGATTTGTAAGTTTCTGGGTGCCAACTGGTACGCCTTGGTGGCTACGGTCGGTTTGGCTGCTCTGGTGGTACTCCACATCGTTTATGCGCTGATCCTCACGCATGAGAACTTCCGTGCACGTGGCAGCCAGCGTTATGCCGTTACGGTCAATGAGCACGGCGTGCAGTGGTCGTCGAAGAACATGCTTGTACTGGGCTTCGTGGTGCTGGGTGGTCTGTTGATTCACCTCATTCACTTCTGGTCGAAGATGCAGCTGGTGGAGCTCATGGAGAAGATGGGCATGCACGTAACCCCCACCTTCGATCCTACGAACGGTGCTGCGTTGATTCAGCACACCTTCGAGCAGTGGTACAACGTGCTGATCTACCTCGTGTGGTTTGTAGCTTTGTGGTTCCACCTTACGCACGGTGTGTGGTCGATGTTCCAGACGGCCGGTTTCGCTAACGATACCTGGTATCCCCGTCTCAAGTGCTTGGCTAACATTGTGGCTACGCTGATCTTCTTGGGCTTTGCCGTTGTAGTGGTATTCTTCTATGTGAAGAGCAATTTCCTCTGCTGCGCTTAATCCTTCTCACCAACCTCCTATTGTGTAAAGACAAAAAAACAGAAATATGGCTCTTAAGTTAGATTCCAAAATCCCTGCTGGTGCGTTGGCCGATAAGTGGAGCAACCACAAAGCAGCTATCAAGGTCGTAAGCCCTGCCAATAAGCGCAAGCTCGACATCATCGTTGTAGGTACCGGTCTGGGTGGTGCCTCCGCAGCCGCTTCGCTCGGCGAACTCGGCTACAACGTCAAGATCTTCTGCATCCAGGATTCGCCCCGTCGTGCCCACTCGATTGCGGCTCAGGGTGGCATCAATGCTGCAAAGAACTACCAGAACGACAACGACTCGGTATATCGCCTCTTCTACGATACGATCAAGGGTGGTGACTACCGCGCTCGTGAGGCCAATGTCTATCGTCTGGCCGAGGTTTCGAACCTCATCATCGACCAGTGCGTAGCGCAGGGTGTACCTTTCGCTCGTGAGTACGGCGGTCTGCTGGCTAACCGTTCGTTCGGTGGTGCGCAGGTATCGCGTACCTTCTATGCCCGCGGTCAAACGGGTCAGCAGCTCCTCTTGGGTGCCTATGCCGCCCTGAACAAGGAGATCGCTGCCGGTTCGGTAAAGAGCTATCCGCGTCATGAGATGCTCGACGTGGTAGTTGAGAATGGCGAGGCTCG
>CAZRJU010000165.1:0-2857 GCA_964600455.1 uncultured Alistipes sp.
AAGAAGCTTAAGATCCGTACGTTCCACGTCTCTTGTGTGGCCGGTGGTACCACGGTTGAGACCAACGTAATATCGAAGTATGAGGGTCGCCTGGAGATCGACGAGTTGCGTACGATCAAGATCAAGAATGTTGCCGGTGAGCCCGTTGATCTGGTGATTTCGCGTCAGTCGGAGTTCCGCATCGTGGATCCCAAGACCGATATTGTACTCTACACCCACAACCTGCCCTATGGTGCTACGCTCTACAAGCAGGAGGGTGCCGAGATCAAGAAGGGTGATCTGATCTGCGAGTGGGATCCCTACAATGCCGTGATTATCTCCGAGTATGAGGGTAAGGTGGCTTACGAGAGCGTTATCGAGGGTGTAACCTATCGTGACGAGCGCGATGAGCAGACCGGTCTTTCGGAGAAGGTGATTATCGAGTCGAAGGATAAGACGAAGAACCCGGTGATCAAGATCCTCAACAAGGAGGGCAACGAGGTGAAGGCCTACAACCTCCCCGTTACGGCACACGTCGTAGTGAAGGATCATGCCAAGATCAAGGCCGGCGATATCCTGATCAAGATCCCGCGTACGGTAGGTAAGACCGGTGGCGATATCACGGGAGGTCTGCCGCGTGTAACCGAGCTCTTCGAGGCCCGCAACCCGTCGAATCCCGCAGTGGTTTCGGAGATTGATGGTGAGGTGACCTTTGGCAAGATCAAGCGCGGTAACCGCGAGATCATCATCACCTCGAAGCAGGGCGATGTGAAGCGTTACCTGGTGCCCCTGTCGCGTCAGATCATCGTACAGGAGAACGACTTTGTGAAGGCCGGAAGCCCGCTTTCGGATGGCGCCATCACCCCTGCCGATATTCTCAATATCCTCGGCCCGACGCGTGTACAGGAGTACATCGTTAACGAGGTGCAGGAGGTTTACCGCATGCAGGGTGTGAAGATCAACGATAAGCACTTTGAGATTATCGTTCGCCAGATGATGTCGAAGGTGAAGATCGAGGATCCGGGTGATACCCGCTTCTTCGAGGATCAGGTGGTTGACAAGTGGGAGTTCTCGGATGTCAACGACGAACTCTACGACAAGGTAGTGGTTACCGATGCCGGTGATTCTACCTCGGTGCAGCCCGGTCAGATCATCTCGGTACGCAAGCTGCGTGACGAGAACTCCAGCCTCAAGCGCCGCGATCTGAAGCCGGTAGAGGTGCGCGATATCGTACCCGCTACCTCGACCCAGATCCTGCAGGGTATTACCCGTGCCGCATTGCAGACCTCTTCGTTCATCTCGGCCGCTTCGTTCCAGGAGACGACCAAGGTGCTCAACGAGGCCGCTATCCAGGCGAAGGTTGACCCGCTGGAGAACCTGAAGGAGAATGTGATCTGTGGCCACGCCATTCCGGGTGGTACGGGTCTGCGCGAATACGACAACCTCCTTGTCTCGCTCAAGGGCAGCGTGGAGGCTTTGCAGTAGTCGCCTTACATCAGATAGTCAAGAAAAGGTCGCCCCTTCCGGGAGCGGCCTTTTCTTGTGGGGGGCAGAACTTTTTGGGGGCGGAACTTTTTAGAACAGACTTTTTCGGGGCTTTGGAGGGGAGGTGCTTAGAAGATCCAAAACAGCAATAGATAGCGCAATGCCTTGCCGATAAACATCGAGAGAGCGGTGAGGCTCTGGCGACTGCGCATGATACCGAGCATGATGGCGATCGCCTCACCCAAGTAGGGGAGAAAGGCAAAGAACCCACACCAGGCGCCGCGTCCCTGCAAAAAACGCCCGGCCCGCTCCAACTTCTCCTCGCTGACACCTAACCAACGGTGAATCCACTCCCGCTTGCCGAGCTGACCAATCCAATAGCAGGTCATTCCCCCGAGCGTATTGCCGGCTGTGGCGGAAAGCAAGAGTACCATGGGGTTGAGGCCGCTGTTGAGGAGCAGGACAAAGAGCACCTCCGAGCCGATCGGAATGACGCTGCCCGCAGCAAAGCCGGCCAAGAACATGCCGCCATAGCCCCAGGAGGCCAAAAACTGATTCACTGTCTCTAACCACTCGCTCATACTCGTAGCTCTATCTATTCACTAATGACTTGATCCATCCGTATATCGTGTGCCTCAAAGGGGAGCTCCTCCACAAGTTGGTGGCGGTAGCAGACCCCCACCTTCACGACCTCGGGCCTTAGTTGGGGCAGATACTTGTCGTAGTAGCCCTTGCCGCGCCCGCAACGTAGCCCCGTAGGGGTAAAGGCCACCCCGGGAATGATCATCAGGTCGATCTTGTCGGGGGCGATCCGCAGGGCCTGTTGCGGCTCCAAGATGCCGAAGGAGCCGAGTGCCAGCTGCTCCGCCCGGTAGCGGTAGAGGTGCATCACCTCTCCCTCAACGCGCGGAATCACCAACTGCTTCGATTGGCTCCAATGATCGAGCCACGCCGTGGTGTCGGGCTCGTCGCAGAGCGAGGCGAAGAGCGCCACCGTGCGAGCGGCTTGGAAGGCCTCCAGTGCCTCGATGCGCTCCATTATGCGGGCCGAGACGGTAGCCCTTGTTGCGGGCTCCATGGCCCGATTCAACTGCCGCATCCTGCGACGTATCTCCTGTTTTGACTCCATAGCGATCTTTTGCAACAGAACAAAGATAATGATTTTTAGCCCGCTATCTGCGAAATCCACCCGCTTTTCATTCAAAATCCTCTTTGATGTCCCTCTTTATTGGTGTTTTGGTCTTTTGGGTTTTTATTTTTCCGATTTTTCTTGGTCGTTTCAAAAGTTTTTTGTATCTTGCGAACATGGGAAAAGTTTTTGTTTTCGCCAGGAGTGGGAAGGAGGCCGCTATCGCCGGGAGTAGCGGAGCCATCCGGCACCAAGAGCCCGTCG
>CAZRJU010000166.1:0-2850 GCA_964600455.1 uncultured Alistipes sp.
GGTAACTTTGGTTCAAGGGGAAACGTATGGACCGTTGCCAAAAACACGGTCGAGAAGGGTTTGCAGTATGCTTATGCACACCGCCGCCTCAAGAAGAGAACGTATCGTTCGTTGTGGATCACCCGTATCAATGCCGGTGTTCGCGCTTACGGTATGACCTATTCGCAGTTTATCGGTAAGCTCAACGTGAAGGGCATCCAGCTCAACCGCAAGGTGCTGGCCGACCTCGCCATGAACGAGCCGAAGGCATTTGAAGCAATTGTTAATGCAGTTAAGTAGGTAGCCTCTCCTCAAGGGGAGCGACTACAATAGCAGAATCCGATCCTCCTAAAGGAGTGGTCGGATTCTTTATTTTGGGCCGAAGAGCGATTGAAGGCCGGGAGTGGTCGCTTCCTGATACCTCCCGCTTACGATGGCCCCGCTTCCTGATGCCCTCTCCGCTTATTCGATCGTGCGGCGGTTTTTGAGGGCGTGGGTGATGGTGAGTTCGTCTACGTACTCCAACTCGTCGCCAAAGCCGATGCCGCGGGCGATGGAGGTAACCTTCACTGCGGGGTATTGCTTCAGGCGATTCATCAGGTAGAAGAGCGTTGTCTCCCCCTCGACCGAGGTGGAGATGGCAAGGATCACCTCCTCCACATCGCCTCGGGCGATGCGGTCGATCAAGAGGTCGATCTTTAGATCCGAGGGACCGATTCCCTGCATCGGGGAGATCACACCCCCCAACACATGGTAGAGGCCGCGGTACTGGCGTGTATGCTCGATCGAGAGCAGATCGCCCACCTGCTCCACGACACAGATGGTCTTTCTGTCGCGGTCGCGCTCCTGACAGATGGGGCAGAGCTCCTCATCGGAGAGGTTGTTGCAACGGGTGCAGTACTTGATCTCGCTACGGAAACGGTCGATGGTTTGGGCCATCTCATGTACAGAGTCGGCCTCCATCTTCAGCAGGTGCATGGCGAGGCGCAGGGCCGTACGTCGGCCGATTCCGGGGAGTTTGCTAAACTCACCCACTGCATCTTGGAGTAGTTTCGACACCTTCTAAATGAACCTTATAGCGTTAGATTTCCTCAATGTGGCGCTTCTCGAGCCATCCCTTCTTGCCGTCGCTCAGTCTCACCTCCTGCCAGTCGCCCAGCTCTTCGCCGCACTTTACGAGGGTTCCCTCATGCAGAACAAAGAGGTCGGTAGCCGAGCGGTCGGGGGAGCTCTTTACCGAGACGGCCGACGAGAGTACGATGGCCTCCGTGCGGTCGAGCCAGGCTCGACGATCGGCTGCAGCAAAGAGCGTAGCCACCGCAAAGAGCAACAGCGAGAGCAGCGTGCCGTAGAATCCGGCCTTGCGGTAGGCCATCCGTTGCGAGAGCAGGAAGAGCAGAAGCAGGGTCAGCGTCAGCGCCAACAGTGCGAGTGAAGTGATGGCCCAGGCCTTGCCGCTCATCAGGCTGCCGACAGTTTGAGCCCACTCCCGAAGGAAGAATCCGGGGATTGTCTCAATGCGGTCGACGGTCTGCTTCTCGGCCACCGAGAGGTTGTAGAGTATATCCTCGTCGCCGGGTTTGAGCCTCAGGGCGCGGCGGTAGTTGAGAATCGCCTTGCCCCATTGGCCATCCTTGAAGTAGGCATTGCCTAAGTTGTAGTAGAGTTTGGCCGAGGCCATCTCGTGCTCCAGAATGGCCTCGTAGGTGCGGATTGCCGTGCGGAAATCCGAACGCAGGTAGGCCGTATTGGCATCGTCCCAGAGTTTTTCGGGTGAGGCGATCACCTCGCCCTCTACGGCGAGGGCCGTGGTGTCGGCCTCCTGGGCCGTTATCGGGCTGAAGCTCCCTAACAGGAGCAGGATAAATAGGAGTCGTTTCATGGTTTAACGCTTCTTCTTGATAATCGATTCCATGCGTGAGATAAACTCCACGCCGGCCGTGTAGATGTCGCTCATGCGGGCCGAGGCCAAGGGGGAGTATTGTGCCTCCTCACACTGCGTGATGATGGCCGAGAAGGCGTGGGTATCCTCCTGGGCAACCCCGCGTTTGTGGAGCTCCTCGCGCACGTTATCCTTCGTGAGGTTCGATACCGGGATGTTGAGTTTATCACTCATATAGCCCCACAGGGCACGCAACATCTCCTCGTAGAAGAGGTGACGATTCTCCTCATTGATGGCGCGTTTGGCGTTGCGGAAACGCTGCTCGGCTACCTTGTTGGCCCGTCGACCGCGCACCAATACCAAGTTGCGGCTCTCGCGGATCTGCTTGCGCAACACGAAGAAGAGCAGGGTATAGCCTCCGATGATGGCTCCCAAGAGCAACCAGTAGAGGCTGCTGAAGAGCAGCGGGCTGTGCTGCGGTTTGAGGCGGGCATCCCCCGACTTGATAAAGCGAATATCCTCCCCCAAGAGGCGTACATCCTCCTTCGAGAGGCCGCGTACGATGTGGGGCTCTCCCGATGAACTCTCCCTATCGGGCGTAACGGTCAGGTGGATGGGTTGCGTCGAGAGGGTAATATACTGCTTTTTGCCGGGGTCGAAGTAGGTGAAACGGATCGGCTCGATCGTATACTCACCCTCGGCGCGTGCAATGAAGGGGTACTCGAATTGGCGGTAGCCCGAGGCCCCACCGGCCGAACTCTTGATCTGCTCGGTGGACTTCACGTCATACTGCTCGAAGGAGCTGGGCAGGGCGAGTTTCGGAGCCTGCACAAAGCGCAGATTGCCCGAACCCGAAATGCGTAACGTGTAGGTGGTCGAGGAGTTGGCGGCCAACTGCGTTGTGGGGGGCGTTTCGGTGAGCGAGAAGCGACCTACGGCTCCCGAGAAACTCTCGGGGGCTCCGGCCGGGAGCTCCTTTACACGAATGG
>CAZRJU010000167.1:0-2776 GCA_964600455.1 uncultured Alistipes sp.
TGTTGGGTGTGCTGACCGCCTATCTGATCCACTTGGTGACGGGGGTCGATATTCAGACCATGGTGGGTATCCTCTCGGGTGCCGTAACCAACACACCGGGTCTGGGTGCTGCCCAGACGGCTTATAGCGAGGCTACGGGAATTAACGACCCCAACATCGCCCTGGGTTATGCCGTGGCCTACCCGTTGGGTGTGGTCGGTATCATCCTCTCGATGCTGCTGGTACGCTACCTGCTGCGCATCAACTTCAAGAAGGAGGATGAGGGCCTGGCTGCTATCTCGCAGGAGAACCGCATGCCCGAGCGTCGCTCGTTGGAGTTTACCAACGAGATGCTCGAAGGAAAGCGTGTAGGCTATGTGCGTCAGCTTGTTAACCGCCCCTTTGTGATCTCGCGTATTCTCCATCTCGACGGCTCGATCACCATTGCCGAGGCCGATACGGTGCTGCGTTGTGGCGACCGACTTTTGGTCATCTCCTCGCCCGAGGATATGCCTGCCGTAATCGCCTTCTTAGGACACACGATCGAGATGACCGATGAGGAGTGGGGAAAGAATACCCCCAACTCGGAGCTTGTTTCGCGCCGCATCCTCATTACGCGCTCGAATATCAACGGCAAGAAGTTCTCCGATCTGAAACTGCGTACCCGTTTCGGCATCAACATCACGCGCGTTAACCGTGCCGGTGTGGATCTGATCCCCTATCAGGGTATGGAGCTCCAGATTGGCGACCGTGTGATGGTGGTGGGCCGTTTGCAGGCGATAGAGAAGGTAGAGGCCCTTTTGGGTAATTCGCTCAAGAAACTCAACCAGCCCAACCTGATCACCATCTTTGTCGGTATTGCCTTGGGTGTGCTTCTGGGCTCGATCCCCTTGATGAATGTGCCGCAGCCCGTGAAACTGGGTCTGGCAGGCGGCCCCCTCATTATCGCCATCCTGATCGGCCGTTTCGGCCCCCATTTCCACTTGGTTACCTATACCACGATGAGCGCTAACCTCATGTTGCGTGAGGTGGGTATCGCCCTCTTCCTTGCCGCGGTGGGAATCAGTGCCGGAGATGGTTTTATCGAGACTATAGTCAATGGCGGATGGCGTTGGATCGGCTACGGTGTATTGATCACTACCCTGCCGCTCCTGCTGGTCGGATTCTTCGCCCGTCTGGTCTTGAAGATGAACTACTACACGATGATGGGTATGATGGCGGGTGCCATGACCGATCCTCCGGCTTTGGCCTATGCCAACTCGACGGCCGGCAACGATATGCCCGCCGTGAGCTACGCGACGGTCTATCCGACGGTGATGTTCCTGCGCGTATTGACAGCCCAACTCTTTATCCTCTTTGCCCTCTAAAGCAAAGTCCGAAAAGCGATCTTTCAGCCCTGCCGATGCTATTCGGTGGGGCTTTTTTGATGTCGAAAGAGCTGTTTTGAAATATTTTTACTAACTTTGTCCGCAGGTTAATGAAAATAGCACAACATACATGAAAACGAACGGAGTAGAGATTGCTCGTGCCCACCGTATGGATGGTACGGGAGAGTACTATTTTTCGCGTCGACTGCGTGAGATCGCCGAGATTGAGGCAACCACCGGACGTCAAATCATCAAGCTGGCTATGGGGAGCCCCGATCTGCCGCCCCACCCTTCGGTTATCGAGCGTCTGAGCCGTGAGGCCATGCGCCCCGAGGTGCACAAATATATGTCCTTCAAAGGGGAACCCGTTTTGCGCAACGCCTTTGCTGCGTGGTATAAGCGGTGGTATGGCGTGGAGCTTGATCCCGCCACCGAGATCCTCCCTCTGATCGGATCAAAGGAGGGTATCATGCATATCTGCCAGACCTTTATCAACCCGGGCGATAAGGTGTTGGTGCCCAATCCGGGGTATGCAGCCTACAAGGCGGCGGTGCGGATGACCGGTGGCGAGATGTTGCCCTATGCCCTGAACAAGGCCAACGGCTTTATGCCCGACTTCGATGAGATCGAGCGTCAGGGGGTCGAGGGGGTGAAGTTGATGTTTGCCAACTTCCCCGGCATGCCTACGGGGCAGGTTCCCACCGTGGAGCTCTTCGAGAAGCTCGTAGCCTTTGCCCGCAAGCACAATATTCTCTTGATTCACGATAACCCTTACAGCTTTATCCGTAACCCCCATAAGCCGATGAGTCTGTTGCAGGTAGAGGGGGCACGCGAGGTCGCTATGGAGATGAACTCCCTCTCGAAGGGCCACTCGATGGCGGGTTGGCGTGTGGGTATGATCGCCGGTAAGCAGGAGTGGATTGATGCAATCCTGACCTTCAAGTCGAATATGGATTCGGGTATGTTCTATCCGATTCAGGCTGCTGCCGAGACGGCATTGTCGCTCGGTGATGAGTGGTTCGAGGAGCTCAATGCAATCTACTACGCGCGTGAGAAGGAGGGCTATGCCCTGCTCGATGCTCTCGGTTGTCGCTATATGCCCCACCAGGCGGGCCTCTTTATCTGGGCCGAACTGCCGGAGGATTATGCGGGCGACAGCTACCAATTCTCCGACGAGGTGATGGAGCAGTGCAATGTATTCCTCACTCCGGGCGCCATCTTCGGTACGGAGGGTGCCCGCTATGTGCGCATCACGCTCTGCTGTCCGGCCGAGGTGTTGGCGCGTGCCGCCAAGCAGGTGCAGGAGCGTTGGCGTAAGTAAGCGTTTAGGCCATATAACAAAGAGAGCCTGTCTAACAAGTCTTAGACAGGCTCCTTTTGTATCAGAAGTTGTATAACAAGCGGGATTTCAAGGCTTGCGAAGCCCGAAA
>CAZRJU010000168.1:0-2744 GCA_964600455.1 uncultured Alistipes sp.
GAGAATCTCTCGAAGTCTGCCCAGAAGATTGTGAAAACCAAACAACAACAAGCCGAGGAGGGCTCCCTGTTATGATAGCCAAAATGTCGAAATATGACTTTGTGCTCTATCGCGCACAGAGTGAGGACTTCATCGAGCGCCTCAGAGAGTTGGGCCTGGTGGATATCACCACCGCAGGTTGGGAGCCCAAGGAGGAGGAGCGTCAACTGCTCCTCACGATCGAGGGGTATACGAAAGCTGTGGAGGCTGCCCGTCAGTGGCAGAAGACGCAGGTCGAGACCCCCGAGGCGGCCGCCTATCAAACGGCCGAGGAGGCCTATGCGGCCTACAACAACCTGCTTCAGCAGAGCAATTCGCGCAATACGGAGCTTGCCAAGTTGGAGAAGATGGCCGATGAGCTGCGCCCCTGGGGTGAGTTCGATCCCGCCATACTGGAGAGCCTCTTTGCGGGTGGCGTGAAGATGCGTTTCTTCTTTACGCCGGTGAGCAGTTTCGAGAAGATACTCGAAAGCCCGATCGAGGGTTACAGCTTCCACGAGATCAATACGGTGAGCGGTAACGTCTATTTCGTGGTGATCGGTCAGGGTGAGGAGCTCTCGATCGACGCCCAGGAGGTGCGTACCCCCGCCATGGATGTTCGTGAGATGGAGAAGCAGATCGAGCAGCTCAAGCAGCAGATCGCCTCGCTGGGCGAGACCTATGCCCGCCTGATTGCCTCCGAGCCCTTGTTGCTGGAGGGTGCCGCCGTACTGAAGGAGCGCTTGCAGACCTGCAAGATCACCTCAACGGCCACCGAAGAGGCTGAGGGTCTGCTCTTGGTGATGGAGGGTTGGGCCGAAGCCGACACCTCGGCCAAGGTCGATGCCCTGTTGGAGGAGTACCCCAACGTGGTCTATCTGAAGAGCGATCCCACGCCCGAGGATAATACGCCGGTGAAGCTCAAGAATGGGTGGTATGCCCGTATCTTCGAGATGGTGGGGGATATGTATGCCCGCCCCAAGTATGGTACGATCGACCTGACCCCCTTCTTTGCCCCCTTCTACATGCTCTTCTTCGGTATCTGCTTGAACGATGCCGGTTATGGATTGGTGCTGCTCTTGTTGGCACTCGCCATCTTGAAGAAGAATCCCGAGCAGGGCATGATGCGTCGCGCCGGATGGTTTGCCACGATGTGTGCCATCTCCACGATCCTCTTCGGAGGCTACGGTGGCTCTTTCTTTGGCATGAGCCTCGGAAGCTACTTCCCCCAGATCCCCTTCTTTGATTTCCAGGGTAAGTTCTTCTCGATCGCCTTGGCTATCGGTATGGTGCAGATCATCTTTGGTTTGATGATCAATGTCTGGGGCCAGAGCCGCGCCTTTGGCTTCACGGCGTCATTTGGTACACTGGGTTGGCTGTTGGTGCTGATTGCCTGCTCAATAGCCATGGGATTGCCGATGTTCGGTATGGAGATTCCCTGGTTCACGGCCTCGTCGCCCGCCTTCTATGCTGTGGTCGGCTTAGGTGCGGTGTTGATGCTGCTGTTGAACAACATCCGCCGCAACCCGCTGGTGAACTTTGGTGCCGGTTTGTGGGATCTCTACAACAACCTCACGGGTCTGTTGTCCGATGTTCTCTCCTATATCCGTTTATTCGCCATCGGTCTTTCGGGTGGTGTCTTGGCCTTGGTGTTCAACTCCTTGGCCGAGGGCTTTGTTCCCGAGGGGGCCAATATCGTTGTACGTATCTGTGTGATGTTGCCCATCCTCTTGATCGGACACGGTATCAACCTCTTCATGTCCACGATCTCGTCGTTCGTACACCCGATGCGTCTGACCTTTGTGGAGTTCTATAAGAATGCCGGTTTCGAGATGGCAGCCCGCAATTTCGAGCCGCTGAAAAAAGAGAATCAAGTAAACAAATAAAAACAAACAACAAAAACAAATTACAATTATGGAAAACACTTTAGCATTGATTTTGGCCTACATTGGCGTAGTAATGATGGTAGGTCTGCCCGGTATTGCATCGGCTGTTGGTACCTCGATGTGCGGTATGTCGTCGGTAGGTGCCATGAAGAAGAATCCTTCGGCTTTCGGTAGCTACATGATTCTTTCGGCTCTTCCCGGTTCGCAGGGTCTTTATGGTTTCGTATGCTTCTTCATGGTACAGAACTTCCTGACCGCCCCCACGATGTTGCAGGCTGCTGCCATCTTTGGTGCCGGTATGCTCGTTGGTATTGTTAACGTATTTGCCGCTATCTACCAGGCTAAGGTCTGCTCGAACGGTATCGTTGCCACGGGTAATGGTCACGATGTAATGGGTAAGACCCTGATTCTGGCCGCTTTCCCCGAGCTCTACGCTATCTTGACGGTGGCTGCTACCTTCCTTATCTCGGGTATCATCGCCTAATTTTTGAAGGCCTTTCATAAGAGGAGCCGAATGGAGGCTAAAGGCCTTCATTCGGCTCTCTTTTTTGAAACGAAAAAAGTCATTTGCGATGAAAAAATTTAGAAAACTGGTGGCTATCGAGCCGGTGAGCCTGATCCCTTCGGCCGAAGCGCAACTCCATGCGCTGGCCGATGAGGTGATCCTCTACACGGATATTCCCGCAACCGACGAGGAGATCGCCCGCCGTATCGGGGATGCCGATGCTGTGCTGTTGAGTTACACCTCGCGCCTCGAACGCCCCGCCCTGGAGCGTTGCCCCGAGGTGAAGTATATCGGCATGTGCTGCTCGCTCTACTCGCCCGAGAGTGCCAATGTCG
>CAZRJU010000169.1:0-2733 GCA_964600455.1 uncultured Alistipes sp.
CTCCAATATCTTCGCTACCGAGAAGCAGCTCAAGGAGTACGGCGATAAGATCCCTGCCGAGAAGAAGTCGGCCATCGAGGGCGCTTTGGCTAAGCTCAAGGAGGCTCACAAGAACCAGGATGTAGCCGCCATCGACTCGACCATTGCCGAGCTCAATGCCGCATGGCAGGCAGCTTCGCAGGACATCTATGCGCAGCAGCAGGCCCAGCAGCAGGCTAACCCCGGTGCCGCTCAGGGGGGTGCCGATCAGCAGTCGGGTAACCCGCAGCCTGAGGATGTAGAGTTTGAAGAGGTGAAGTAATCCTCTCAAGAACGCAAACAAAGAAGAGGAGCCCCCGGATTGTTCGGGCGGCTCCTCTTCCCGCTTTTGGGCGATATTTTCTAAAAAAAATGAAAAAAATGAGCAAAAAGTTTGTCAGTCTCAATTTTTTGTTGTAATTTTGGTAACGAAGAATTAACCTATAAAAAATTAGAGATATGATTATCACTTTTAACGAACTGCGCAGAATCAAGGACAAGTTGCCCAGCGGCAGCTCGCAGCGCATTGCAGATGAATTGGGTATCGATGTAGAGACTGTTCGCAACTACTTTGGCGGTAAGCATACGGATGCCAAGCATGGTGCCGGTGTTCACTTTGAGCAGGGGCCCGATGGTGGTGTAGTTACGCTCGACGATACGGCAATTTTGGATGCTGCAATGCGTATTTTGAACGAGCTCAAATAATTTGTTGTGATAAGCGGCCATCTGCTGCCGCTAACGAAAAATCGGCATGGGACCTACGAGAGTACTACCCATCGCCGATTTTTTTGTCGAGCGTTGCAGCTAACCGCTTCCGATAACAAAATTTTGCCGTGATAAGGCCGCACCTGCGGCCGCATCCTGAAAAAGATCTCGGAATGGGATGTGCGTTTGAAGTGACCCCAAAAGTTTTTTGTCCAAACTTTTGGGGTCAGATCAGTTAAGTACTACCCATCCCGAGATTTTTTTACGATGCACCTCATCAGCACCCTCCTGACAGCAAAATTGGGTTCGAGGGGGGAGCAATTGAACTGAGAATTCTGGGTGTTCTATGAGTACTGGGAGCCCCACAACGCTCTGGGTAATCCCCAAATTCACGCGCTATAATACCATAATACCCCTCCCCGCAGTACTTCCGGGCCTATCGAGGGGTGGGCTGTTTAGAAAACCCGAGAAACACCGGGCACAAAAAACTGTTCGCTAAAACTCGCTGTCGTGCGGGGTGGAAATTGCGGATAATGGAGAATAAAGAGCGCTTTCTTTTGGGAAAACTTTGGCTATTCACACTTTTTTTACTACCTTTGTGCGCTTATGGGCAATATTGTGCCTGTGGGTAAAGTGAGAACGACACGAAAACAATAAAATAACAAACAAAACTTTACACAAATGCAAAGCAAAGGATTTATTAAATTGGTTGCAGTCCTGCTTGCGTTGGCCTGTATCTTCCAGCTTTCGTTTACGCTCAAGACGCGTAACGTGGAGAAGCGGGCTGCGGAGTATGCTGCACAGTTCGATGTGGTTGAGCAGGACTCGATGGCTCGCCACTATCTGGATTCGGTAGCCAATCTGCCGGTCTACAACCTCCTTGTGAAGAGCTATACCTACAAGGAGTGCAAGGAGTTGGAGCTCAACCTGGGTCTTGACCTGAAGGGTGGTATGAACGTAATGCTGGAGGTGCAGGTGGCCGACGTAGTGAAGGCCCTCGCAGGCGACAGCCAGAACGATCCCGCCTTCATCGCTGCCATTGAGGCTGCTGATGCCCAGATGAAGGCCGGTACGAACGACTACATCGGTGCCTTCGTGGAGGCTTTCAAGGCCAATTCGAATGGGGCAACGCTCGCTTCGATCTTCGTGAGCCCCGAGCGCAAGGATATCAATCCCAACTCGACGGATGAGGAGGTAGAGAAGTTGCTCCGTCAGGAGACCAGCGATGCTATCAGCGCTTCGTTCAACGTGTTGCGTTCGCGTATCGACCACTTTGGTGTAACGCAGCCCAACATTCAGCGCCTGCCCAACTCGAACCGTATTTTGGTGGAGCTTCCCGGTGTGAAGGAGCCCGAGCGTGTGCGTAAACTGCTTCAGGGTACCGCTTCGTTGGAGTTCTGGACCACCTACGACGGTATCGAGCTGCACAACGACCTGATGCGTGCCGACCAGACCCTCCGCGCCATTCTGGAGCAGAGCCGTGAGGAGGCCGTAGAGGAGGCTGCCGAGGAGGCCGCACCTGCCGAGGGTGATCTCGTAGCTGAGGTTGCCGGTAGCGCCCAGGCTGAGGAGGTTGAAACGGCAGCCATTGATGCCGAGCGCAACCCGCTGCTCGCCCTGCTGAACCCGAGTTTCGCCGGTGGCGCTGTGATCGGTGCCGCTTACCAGGCCGATATGGCCACCATCGACACCTACCTGGCTATGCCCGAGGTGCGCGATTGCTTCCCCGCTGATGTCGATTTCAAGTGGGCTGTGAAGGGTGATCCCCAGATGGACGGCCGCTTCTGCCTCTATACGATCAAGGTGGAGACCGCCAATGGCAAGGCTCCGCTGGATGGTAGCGTGGTAACGGATGCCCGTGAGAGCTATGCCGAGCGTGGTTCGGAGGCTCGCGTTTCGATGTCGATGAACGCTGAGGGTATTCAGGAGTGGGCTCGCCTGACGGGTGAGAATATCAACAAGTGCATCGCCATCGTATTGGATGGTTATGTATACTCGGCCCCGGCCGTT
>CAZRJU010000170.1:0-2725 GCA_964600455.1 uncultured Alistipes sp.
TGCGCTTACGCGAAATATCACCACCGTAGCACTTGGCCGTCACATCCTTACGCACCGCCTTCACCGTCTCGCGGGCAATGATCTTGGCTCCGATGGCCGCCTGGATGGCAATATCGAACTGCTGGCGCGGGATCAGTTCCTTGAGCTTCTCGCACATCTTGCGACCAAAATCGTAGGCGTGGTCGGCATAGATCAACGACGAGAGGGCATCCACCGGCTCGCCATTGAGCAGAATATCGAGTTTGGCCAACTTCGAGAGCTGGTAGCCCGTGCGGTGATAGTCGAACGAGGCGTAGCCCTTCGAGATGGACTTGAGTTTGTCATAGAAGTCGAAGACGATCTCCGAGAGGGGCATCTCGAAGTTGATCTCCACACGATCCTGCGTGATGAAGTTCTGGTTCTTCATCACACCGCGCTTGTCGATGCAGAGCTTGATCACGTTGCCCAAGAAGTCGGTACGCGTAATCACCTGGGCTAAGATATAGGGCTCCTCAATCTTGGCCACCTTCGTAATCTCGGGCAATCCCGAGGGGTTGTGTACCTCCAACACATCGCCATTGGTCGTCGTGATGCGGTAGGAGACGTTAGGAACGGTGGTGATCACATCCATATCGAACTCGCGGTACAAGCGCTCCTGAATGATCTCCATGTGCAAGAGGCCGAGGAAGCCGCAACGGAAACCAAAACCGAGGGCCAACGACGACTCGGGCTCGAAGGTGAGCGAGGCGTCGTTGAGCTGCAACTTCTCGAGCGAGGCACGCAGATCCTCATACTGATCAGCCTCCACGGGATAGACACCCGCAAAGACCATCGGCTTCACATCCTCGAAACCGGCAATCGCCTCCCGAGCCGGACGATCGACCGCCGTGATCGTGTCGCCCACCTTCACATCGGCCGAGTTCTTGATGCCCGAGCAGATATAGCCCACATCACCCGCCTTGATCTCCCCCTTGGGTTGCATCTTGAGCTTCAGCACACCGATCTCGTCGGCATCGTACTCCGAACCCGTATTGATGAACTTCACGTGGTCGCCCTTCTTGATCGAGCCGTTGAAGACACGGAAGTAGGCAATAATACCGCGATAGGGGTTAAAGACCGAGTCGAAGATCAGCGCCTGCAACGGGGCCTCAGGATCCCCCTTCGGGGCGGGTACCCGCTCGACAATCGCCTCCAGAATCTCCTCCACGCCCAAGCCCGTCTTGCCCGAGGCCAAGAGAATATCCTCCTCCTTGCAGCCGATCAGGTCGATCACCTGATCCTTCACCTCATCCACCATGGCCGACTCCATGTCGATCTTGTTGAGTACAGGGATGATCTCCAAGTCGTTGCCTAAGGCTAAGTAGAGGTTTGAGATGGTCTGTGCCTGAATACCCTGCGAGGCATCCACCACCAAAAGGGCACCCTCGCACGAAGCGATGGCGCGCGACACCTCGTAACTGAAGTCCACGTGTCCCGGGGTGTCGATCAGGTTGAGGGTATACTTCTCGCCATCACGGGCCTGGTACTCCATCTGAATTGCATGGCTCTTGATGGTGATGCCCTTCTCGCGCTCCAGATCCATATCGTCGAGAACCTGCGACTGCATCTCACGCTGGTTCAGCGTATTGGTCTTCTCCAAAAGGCGATCGGCCAGGGTGCTCTTACCGTGGTCGATGTGTGCAATGATGCAAAAATTGCGAATATGCTTCATTCAATCGTTGTTTTTCTATTGTGTGGCATACTACCCCACCTTTGAGGCAAGGCAATAATTCGGACAAAGATAATGAAAATTCAAGATTTAAGATTCAAAATGCAAAATTATTTTTGGTTGCGCCGGGGGTGTTAGACCGGAAGTTCCGAGAGCCCCGGGAATTCTGGGATTACCCGGAGCGCATTACCCGAAAGCAAAAACTTCATTTTGAATTTTGAATTTCATTGTGGGCCTCCCGGTATTCATAGTATTCCCGGTATTCCCAGTCCATCGGATTCCGCGGTACAACCCCATTTTTTGATTTTAAGCGAGAAGATTCCGTGCCGACATGAAATTGGGGCGGATGGGACATACTCGAAAGTATTTCCCATTCGCCCCAATGATTGAGGTGCGGAAGGTTCCGCTTAAAATCAAAAGATTACTCGTTCTCAACCACCTTAAAAAGCGCCACATCCTCCACCGGCGAAGCCATCAGGTAGGCGTAGGCCTCCTCGATCTTGGCCGAAGCCAACTTGGTGTAGATCTTGGCCGAGTTGAGATACTCCTCGCACTGCGAAGCCTGGTGGGCAAGCAGGAAGGGGATGATGATATGACCGGCGGTCTCCACCAGACGACGTGCATGGAACTCCTTGTAGCCAGGGCACTCCTTGTCGAGGCTCTCCACACGGGCAACCATCTCCTCAAACTTCACACGCAGAGCCTTGAGCTGCTCCACGACGGGCTGCATCTCGGCCGAGTAGGGAAGCTCCTCATAGCGCTTGATCTGCTCGAGGAAGGTACCCTTCGTAACGGCGTTGATGGCGGCTACGACCTGCAACTGCGAGGTACCCTCATAGATATTCATGATACGGGCATCGCGATAGAGGCGCTCGCAGGGGTAATCCTTCATGAAGCCCGAGCCACCATGGATCTGAATGGCGTCGTAGGCGAGTTGGTTGGCATACTCCGACGAGAAGAGTTTCACGAGCGGCGTAAAGCCATCGGCCAGACGGTTGTAGAACTTCATCTCCTGACGCTCCTCGGCCTCGAGCGAAC
>CAZRJU010000171.1:0-2717 GCA_964600455.1 uncultured Alistipes sp.
ACTCCTACTGCGTACGTCGCAAGGTGGGGGCGCTGATCGTGAAGGATAAGATGATTATCTCGGATGGCTACAACGGCACCCCATCGGGCTTTGAGAACATCTGCGAGGATGAGACCACGGGGCGCACAAAGGCCTATGTGTTGCATGCCGAGGCCAATGCCATTACAAAGGTTGCCAAGTCGGCCAATAACTGCGACGGTTCGACCCTCTATATCACAGCAGCCCCCTGCATCGAGTGCTCGAAACTGATTATCCAGGCCGGTATTCGGCGTGTGGTTTACAGCGACGACTACCGTTCGGAGGAGGGGTTGGAGTTACTGCGCCGCGTGGGGATCGAGTGTGTACGTGCCGAAGTGGAGTAACACGCCCAAAGAAGATGCAACGACGTATTATAATAATAGGTGCCACCTCGGGTATCGGTTTAGCCACTGCCCGCGAGTGCCTGAAGGCCGGATGGATTGTCGGGGTCGCAGGGCGACGTGCCGAACGCCTGGAGGAGCTTCGTCAGGAGGCCCCCGAGCGGCTCTTCACGGCTCAAATCGACATCACCCATAAGGAGGCTGCGGAGCAACTCATGGCACTTGTCGAGCAGATGGGAGGGATGGATTGCTACCTCCACGTCTCGGGAATAGGGTTCCAGAATCCGGCCATTGATCCCGAGATCGAACTCCGCACCGTGGCTACAAACGTCGCGGGCTTTACCCGCATGGTGGATCGAGCCTACGCCTACTTCCGCGAAAAAGGCGAAGGGCATATTGCCGTGGTCAGTTCGATTGCCGGTACCATGGGGTTGGGCTCCGCCCCGGCCTACTCGGCCACCAAGCGTTACCAGAATACCTATATCCAATCCTTGGCCCAACTATCCCACATGGAGGGGCTGAAGATCCGCTTCACCGATATCAAACCCGGATTTGTAGCCACCGACCTGCTGAATGACGGAAAGGCCTATCCGCTGTTGATGCCGTGCGGAAAGGTGGCCCGCCGCCTCTTCAAGGCCCTCAAGCGCCACGAGCGTTCGGTCATCATCGACTGGCGCTATGCGCTGCTCGTTTTCTTCTGGCGGCTGATCCCCTCGTGGCTCTGGGAGCGACTCACCATCAGAACCCGCAGCAAAGCCTAAAGGCCATGGCCCGCGAAAACTACCTCACCTACGACGAGATTCTCAAGCGTGACCGACCCCGCGCCTTTGGCTCGATGCTCAAGCCCGTGGGATCGCGCTGCAACCTCGACTGCCACTACTGCTACTACCTGGATAAGGAGGCTATCTATGGCGGCCACGAACCCTGCATGTCGGAGGAGCTGCTTGAGGAGTATATCCGCCAATACATCGAGGGCAACCGTGTCGACCAGGTGTGCTTCACCTGGCATGGCGGCGAACCGATGTTGGCCGGCCTGGAGTTCTTTCGCAAGGCCATCGCTCTGCAACGGCGCTACGCCAAGGGCAAACGAATCGAAAACTCGCTCCAGACCAACGGCCTGCTGCTTGACGAGGAGTGGTGCCGTTTTCTGCGCGAAAACAACTTCTTAGTGGGTATTTCGATTGATGGCCCGCAATCCATCCACGACCAAAACCGCCTCGACAAGGGAGGCCACGGCACCTTCGATCGCGTGATGAGGTCGATCGAACTGCTCCGCCGCTCGGGCGTGGAGTTCAACACGATGACAACCGTCAATGCTGCCGGCGAGGGGCGTGGCCGTGAAGTCTACCGCTTCCTCAAGTCGATCGGCAGCCGCTTTATGCAGTTTATGCCCGTGGTGGAACACACCCTCACCCGTCCCGACCACCCTCGCCCCTTTATCGTAGCCCCCGAGACCCCGCAAAGCCAACTCGCCCCCTGGTCGGTATCGGCCAAAGGGTATGGGGAGTTTATGTGCGAGATATTCGATGAGTGGGTGACCCGGGATGTGGGGCGTTGCTATGTGCAACTCTTCGATGTGGCCCTGGCCCAGTGGATGGGGATGCGCCCGGCACTCTGTGCCTTCTGCGACACGTGTGGCGACTCGCTTGTGGTGGAGCACAACGGCGACATCTACGCCTGTGACCACTTCGTCTACCCCGAATACCGCTTAGGGAATCTGAAGGATACCACCCTCAGGGCAGCCTATGCCTCACGCCGCCAAGCCGACTTCGGCGCGGCCAAACACAACCACCTGCCCGAGGAGTGCCGCCGCTGCCGCTACTACTTCGCCTGCCGAGGTGAGTGTCCCAAACACCGTTTCTCCACCACCATAGAGGGCGAAAGCCACCTCAACACGCTCTGCGAAGGCTACAAAGCCTTCTTCTCACACGTGGATCCCTACATGCGCTACATGGCCGAACTGCTCCGCAACAAAAAGGCCCCCGCCTGGGTTATGCCCTGGGCCCGCCAGCGAATGGGCTTGATGTAGAAAGGGGGGATTCAAAATTCAAAATTCAAAATTACTGCTAATGCAATAAATTTTATTAAAATAAACACAAAAGAAAAAAGCGAAATATTGCAATAAGAGGAAAGTATCCTGATTGTCTGCGAGTTAGGTTTGGGATTCAGTGCATTGCAGAGGTTGAAAAACAACCTTTTGGCAAAACCAAGCACAAGTTGAGTTCCCATATCGTTACCAGACGGTCAGGATGCTTTTTATTGGTAAGGTTGTAGTATTCAGCGGTTTGCGGTATTTTGCATAACCTCAGATAACTCACTAAGAAGTAATTTTGTAAACAAAAAAATTAGTGAGTATGA
>CAZRJU010000172.1:0-2710 GCA_964600455.1 uncultured Alistipes sp.
GGCGGTAAACCACGTTGTCCAGACGGCACTCCAGGAGCTTCAACAGGTTCTCACCCGTGATACCACCCATACGGGCAGCCTGCTCATAGGTGCGAGCAAACTGCTTCTCCAGAAGACCATAGGTCATCTTAGCCTTCTGCTTCTCGCTCAGCTGCGTACCATACTCCGATACCTTCTTGCGCTTGCGGGCCAGACCGTGCTGTCCGGGAGGGAAGTTACGCTTCTCGAGCACGGTGTCGGGTCCATAAATAGCCTCGCCAAAACGACGGGCGATCTTCGATTTAGGTCCAATATATCTTGCCATTGTCTTTTACATTTAATGAGTTAAAAAATGCCTTACCATACGTGCGATTAGACGCGACGACGGTTAGGAGCACGACAACCATTGTGCGGCATCGGCGTTACGTCGATGATCTCCGTTACCTCGATACCTGCACCGTGGATGGTACGAACGGCCGACTCACGACCGGCACCGGGACCCTTCACATAGACCTTCACCTTGCGCAGACCCATATCATAGGCAACCTTGGCGCAATCGGCCGAAGCCGTCTGAGCAGCATAGGGAGTGTTCTTCTTCGAGCCGCGGAAACCCATCTTACCGGCCGAAGACCAACTGATTACATCACCATTCTCGTTGGTGATCGTAACGATTACGTTGTTGAACGTCGAGTGAACAAAGGCCATGCCCTGTACACCCACCTTAACAACCTTCTTCTTAACAGTTCCAGTTTTCTTTGCCATAACTCTCTATGATTACTTCGTTGCCTTTTTCTTGTTAGCTACAGTCTTCTTGCGGCCCTTGCGGGTACGAGCGTTGTTCTTCGTACTCTGACCACGAACCGGAAGGCCCAGACGGTGACGGATACCACGGTAGCAACCAATATCCATCAAACGCTTGATGTTGAGCTGAACGACCGAGCGGCACTCGCCCTCGACCTTGATACCGAGATCGGCGATCGTCGAACGAATTGCGCCAACCTGCTCATCGGTCCAATCCTCAACCTTGGTATCATAGCTGATACCGGCTACGTCGAGGATCTGGCGAGCCGTCGAGCGACCAATACCGTAGATATAGGTCAAGCCGATCTCGCCTCTTTTGTTTTTGGGTAAATCTACACCAACTATACGTGCCATAAATTTCTTCTTTCTTTAATTACTAAAAACATTAACCCTGGCGCATTTTGAACTTCGGGTTCTTCTTGCAGATCACGTAGAGCTTGCCCTTACGCTTCACGATCTTGCAATCCTCTGATCTTTTCTTGATCGATGCTTTTACTTTCATAATTTCAAGCAATCATTTGTTATTTGTACCTGAAAGAGATACGCCCCTTACTCAAATCATAGGGTGTCATCTCCACTTTTACTTTATCCCCGGGAAGGATCTTGATGTAGTGCATACGCATCTTTCCGGAGATATGGGCCGTAATCACGTGGCCGTTGTCCAACTCAACGCGGAACATTGCGTTCGACAGTGCCTCGATGATGGTACCGTCCCGTTCGATTGCAGTCTGTTTTGCCATACTTTCCCTCTTCTAAAAAGGTAAACTTTTAAGCCTCTTCGATCAGCGAGTAATCGGTCAAAATGTCGGGGCCGTTCTTGCGGACTGCCACAGCAAACTCGTAGTGCGCTGCAGCCTTTCTGTCTCGCGTGCGGATGGTCCAACCATCGCGCTCGCAGACTACCGCCTTATTGCCCTGTGTGATCATCGGTTCAATGCAGATGACCATGCCCTCCTTTAAGAGGGGCCCTCTGCCGCGAGCTCCGAAGTTGGGGACACCGGGGTCTTCGTGCATTTTTCGCCCCAGGCCATGTCCCTCCAACTCACGGACTACGCCGTAGCCGAATTGCTCGGCATACGCTTGCACGGCCGCCGAAATATCGCCTACGCGATTTCCGGCCTTGGCCTGTGCCGTACCCCTATAAAGAGCCTCTTTGGTGACGGCCATCAGTTGCTTAACTTCATCGGCAACCTCACCCACGGCGAACGTATACGCCGAATCACCAACAAACCCCTTCATAAACGTACCTACATCCACCGATACGATATCACCATCCTTCAGGATGCACTTTGCAGACGGGATGCCATGTACCACCACCTCGTTGACCGAGATGCAGGTCGAGGCCGGAAAACCCTGGTAGCCCAGGAAGGCCGGCTCGGCACCATGGTCGCGGATAAAAGTCTCCGCAATGCGATCGAGTTCCAGGGTTGAGACGCCGGGCTTGATGTGTCGCCCCACCTCGGCAAGCGTTTTGCTTACCAGGATGTTGTTCTCACGAAGCAACTCAATCTCTTCATCCGTCTTCAGATAGATCATCTCGCCTCTCTTCTTAGCAAAACATTTTAGTGGCGACCCTGAATTCGTCCGGTCTTCATCAGACCGTCATAGTGACGCATCAGAAGGTAGCTCTCTATCTGCTTCAGAGTGTCGAGAACCACACCCACCATAATCAGCAGCGACGTACCGCCATAGAAGTAGGCGAACGACTGCTCGATGTTCAAGAACTTCATGGCCAACGAGGGCAGAATAGCCACCAGCGCCAGGAAGAACGAGCCGGGAAGGGTGATTCGCGTCATGATGCCGTCGATGTAGTTCACGGTCTGCTTACCGGGCTTCACGCCGGGGATAAAGCCACCGTTACGCTTCATATCGTCGGCCATCATTTGAGGATTGATGATAATTGCGGTGTAGAAGTAGGTAAACGCAATTA
>CAZRJU010000173.1:0-2687 GCA_964600455.1 uncultured Alistipes sp.
CCACTGTATTGAGGTACATGGCGGCGATCTCCTCCTTCGTGTAGTTGTACTCCAACTTCAGGGCCGTGATCCACTCCTTAAACTTGGCCAACACCAGTTTCGAGGCGCGGCCCACCTTGGAGCGGTTGCGTACCGTATCGCGCGGGAAGAGGTTTTTGGCCAACTGCTGCGTGATGGTCGAGCCACCGCCCTGCGAGGCGTTGCTCAAAAGGATGGTCTTGATACCCACACGGGCCAACGATTGCAGGTCGATGCCGGCATGGTCGCGGTAGCGAGCATCCTCGGTGGCGATTAAGGCCGCCACGATGGGGGGCACGCGATGCCCCTCGAGCAGCAGATGGCGTGTCGAATCTGCGGGGAAGAGGTCGTCATACTGCACATGTGAGCGATTCTGCACGAAGAAGGTGCCGAGGACCTTGCCGTCCTCGCTCAATATCTCGGTGGCAAGGTTGCTCTTCGGGTTCTCCAACTCCTCGAACGAGGGCATGCGGCCAAAGAGCCCCGCGGCGGTCAGCAGGAGCATCAGTAACACCACCCCTACGGGGATAAAAACCACCCACCAGAGCCAACTATAGCGTCGTTTTGTCTTTTCTTCTTTTTTTCGTTGAGCCATTGTGTGCTTTCTTTGAAAAAAGGTTATTTGGGACAAAGGTAGTGAAAATTCAAAATGCAAGATTCAAAATGCAAAATTATTTTTGTTGTGCCGGGGGTGTTAGACTGGGAGTTCTGAGAGCCCTGGGAACTCTGGGATTACCCGGAGCGCATTACCCGAAAGCAAAAACTTCATTTTTGAATTTTGAATTTTGCATTCCATTGTGGGCCTCCCGACATTCATAGTATTCCCGGTATTCCCAGTCCATCGTACCCCGCGGTACACCCCCCCCCATTTTTTGCATTTTAGAGGAGCAAATTTCTCTCTTAAACGCAGCACGGGCCAGATGGGTAGTACTTGGGTACGTCCCATTTGGCCCGCGCAAGAGCAAGGTGAAATCTGCCCTGTAAAATCAAAAAAAACTATCGGTTGAAATATCGGTTTAATAACTCATGAGCCGCGATGAAACTCGACATGCGGTCGTTGAGTACCTCTGTTTCGTAACGTGGGATGAGCTCCTCAATTTCGGGATTGAGATAAAAACTCTGTTTGAGGGCCTCGTTGATCGACTCATACATCCAGTACTTATTCTGGCGGTTGCGGTTGTGTTGGAAGTAGCCGTTGGCCTTCGTGTGGTCGAGGTACTCCTCCACTCCCTTCCAGACCTCCTCGAGGCCCGTGCCGGCCACCGAAGAGCAGGTAAAGACCCGGGGCCGCCAACCCGATTCGGGCAGGGGGAAGAGGCGCAAAGCCCCCTGGAACTGTGTCTTGGCTAACTCGGCCTTGTGAATATTCTCACCATCGGCCTTGGTGATGACCATCAGGTCGGCCATCTCCATAATGCCGCGCTTGATGCCCTGCAACTCGTCGCCTGCGCCCGAGATTTGGAGCAGCATAAAGAGGTCGACCATCGAGTGTACGGCCGTCTCCGACTGTCCGACACCCACCGTCTCCACAAAGATCACATCGTAGCCGGCAGCCTCGCATAGCACCACCGTTTCGCGGGTCTTGCGGGCCACACCGCCCAACGAACCGGCCGAGGGAGAGGGGCGGATGAAGACATCGGGGTTGGAGCAGATGGTCTCCATGCGGGTCTTGTCGCCGAGAATAGAGCCTCCGCTACGCTCCGACGAGGGGTCGATGGCCAGTACGGCCAGTTTGTGGTGCAGGGAGGTTACCATGCCTCCCACCGCCTCGATGAAGGTCGATTTTCCCGCACCGGGGACGCCCGTGATGCCGATGCGCACCGAACGCCCGGCATGGGGCAGACAGCGCTCGATGATCTCCTGTGCCTGGGCGTAGTGCTCCGGGTTGGACGACTCGACTAAGGTGATGGCCTGCGAGAGAATGGTGATGTTGCCCTGCAAAATCCCCTCGACATACTCCTCGGTCGTGAGCCGACGCTTCTTGCGCTTTTTGAAATAGGGGTTTACGATGGGTTGATCCTCCACGCCTTGGGCCACATTCAGGGCACTGTCGTGGTGGGTATCGAGATACTCTTTCTCGTAGTGTTCAATCTTGGTAAAAGCCATGGTTTCGATCTTTGGAAAACAAAGATACAAAATAATTCAAGATTCGGGATTCAAAACGCAAAATTATTTTGCTCGGGGGGGGCTCTACGCGCGCGCTTACATGCGAGCGCGAAATTATTTTTTCGTTTCCCCTTGGCGGTTTGATTTTTTAGCCCTATCTTTGTATGATTTATGCGGAGACCCGAAAAAGGGGGCCGCGAGAAATAAGGAGGGATGATATTGTAACTAATTGTATACTAACTATTAAAACACAAACAAACCATGAAAGTATCTCACATTGAGCACCTCGGCATTGCCGTGAAGTCGTTGGATGAGGCCATTCCCTATTGGGAGAATGTATTG
This sequence comes from uncultured Alistipes sp., assembly GCA_964600455.1. GTDB lineage: Bacteria > Bacteroidota > Bacteroidia > Bacteroidales > Rikenellaceae > Alistipes. The sequence continues at coordinate 2,467 of CAZRJU010000173.1, forward strand.
GGCCTGAAGTGTTATGCCATCGAGGAGGTGGCCGACCAGAAGGTTCGCACCGCCTTCTTTATGCTGGGCCAGACCAAGATCGAGCTCCTGGAGCCCACCTCGGAGGAGTCGACCATTGCCAAGTACATCGAGAATAAGGGCGTGGGTATCCACCACATGGCTCTGGCTTGCGAGAATATCGAGGAGCAGTTGGCCGATGCCGAGGCTCAGGGCCTCCGCCT
>CAZRJU010000174.1:0-2631 GCA_964600455.1 uncultured Alistipes sp.
AGAAGGAGGGTATGAGCCTCAAGGAGCTCGATACGATGATGAACAAGAAGTCGGGCGTACTGGGTATGACGGGCCTCTCGAGCGATATGCGCGACATTGATGATGCTTACGAGTCCGGTAACGAGCGTGCCATTGTGGCCCGCGACCTCTACTACAACCGCGTTAAGAAATTCGTGGGAGAGTATGCTGCCGAGATGGGTGGTCTCGACCTCATCGTCTTTACGGGCGGTGTGGGTGAGAATTCGGCCGATCTGCGCGAGACTGTATGCTGCGGCCTGGAATTTATGGGCGTGGAGTTCGATCCCTCGCTCAACAAGGTGCGCGGCGTGGATACCATCCTCTCGAAACCCACCTCGAAGGTGAAGGTGGCCATCATTGCCACGAACGAGGAGTTGGTGATCGCTACCGATACCTACAACTTAGTGAAATAACTCCATTAAAAAGAATCGAAAGATATGATTAAGCATTTGGAAGAGATTGTTGCTGCGGCTGTTGCCCGTGGCAAGAAGAAGATGATTGTAGCCTATGGTCAGGATACCCACTCGATCGGGGCAACCGATATGGCCATCAAGGCCGGCTTGGCCGAGGTAACTTTGGTGGGTGATCCCGAGGAGATCAAGCGTTCGTGCGAGGCCGAGGGCGTTGATATGAACCAGTACACCATCATCCCCGAGAGCGAGGATGTGAAGGCTGTGGAGATCGCCGTAAAGGCTGTGCACAATGGCGAGTATGACGTGCTGATGAAGGGCGTTGTGCCGACCGACAAGTATATGCGCGGTATCCTCAACAAGGAGTGGGGCCTGCTGCCCGCCGGTACCACCCTCAGCCACGTTACCGTGCTGGAGGTTCCGGCCTACCACAAACTCCTGATCGTAAGCGATGTGGCTGTGCTTCCGCTGCCTACCCTCGAGCAGAAGAAACAGATCGCCAGCTACCTGCTTCAGACGGCCAATAACCTCGGCATCGAGACTCCGAAGGTGGCCTTCCTGGCTCCCAGCGAGCAGCTCCTGCCCAAGGTGGTGAGTTCGGTGGAGTCGGCAGCCCTCTCGGAGATGGGACAGAATGGCGAACTGGGCCACGGCCTCTTCCAGGGCCCTCTGGCTCTCGATGTGGCTATCGACCCCGAGAGCGTGAAGATCAAGAAGCTCACCGGCCCCGTAGCCGGCGATGCCGATTGTATCCTCTTCCCCAATATCGAGTCGGGTAACGTCTTCTTCAAGGCCTGCACGAAGTTCGGCGGTGCCGAGTTGGCTGCCATGGTGGCCGGCCCCACGGCTCCCTGCGTACTCACCTCGCGCGGCGACTCGACCAAGACGAAGCTCTACTCGATCGCTCTGGCTTGCCTTTCGGCCAAATAGGGATCGCTACATACTGCTTTGAAAAACCACAAAACCTAAAACAACCTAAAACCTTAAAACTTCTTTATGGCTTTTCAAATTTTAGCGATCAACCCCGGATCGACCTCCACGAAGGCTGCGCTTTTCGTTGACGATCAACCGGTGTTGGAACTTACTTTGCGCCATTCGGTCGAGGAGATCGGCCGCTTTGTTTCGATCAACGATCAGCTCGGATGGCGCCGCGACCTGATCCTGCAGGCCCTCGAGGAGAAGGGCCACCGTGTGGAGGATCTTGCAGTTGTGATCGGCCGTGGTGGTCTGATCAAACCCATTGAGGGAGGTGTCTATGAGGTTAACGAGCAGCTTAAATACGACCTGCTCCATGCCGAGCGCCACCACGCCTCGAACCTGGGTGGCCTGATTGCCGACGAGATTGCCCGTGTGGCCGGTGTCAAGGCCTACATTGCCGATCCGGTGGTGGTCGATGAGCTGATTCCCGAGGCACGTTACAGCGGTCTGCCCGAGTGCCCTCGCGTCTCGATCTTCCACGCCCTGAACCAGAAGGCCACGGCCCGCATCTATGCCAAGCAGGTGGGGAAGAACTATGAGGATCTCAACCTTATCGTAGCCCACATGGGCGGCGGCATCTCCGTCTCGGCCCACCGCAAGGGGCGCGTGATCGACACCAATAACGCCCTCACGGGGGATGGCCCTTTCTCGCCCGAGCGTGCCGGTTCGTTGCCCGCCGACGAACTGTTGGCCCTCTGCTATTCGGGGAAGTATACCAAGGCCGAGCTGCTGCGCATGATTGCCGGCAAGGGAGGTTTGGTTGCCCACCTCGGCACCAGTTCCGTGCAGGAGGTTTGTGAGGTACTTATCGAGAAGGAGCACAACGAGCATGCCCGTCAGGTGATGGAGGCCATGTGCTTCAATATTGCCAAGCAGATTGGCGGTATGGCAACCATCCTCTGCGGCAAGGTCGATGCCATCATCCTTACAGGTGGTATTGCCTATAACGACTATGTCAATGTGCGCATAAAGGAGGCCTGCGAGTTCATTGCACCCGTTCATATCTATCCCGGTGAGAATGAGCTGGAGGCCCTTGCCTCCAATGCGCTGATGGTGCTTCGCGGAGAGGTTACCCCCAAAGAGTATCGCTAATAGGTGGGGAAAACCTTCGTTTCGTTTTGCTTGCTCCGAGAGGGGAAATACGCTTAAAGTATCTCCCCTTCGGAGCAAGTTCCTGTTAAGAGGGTGGGGCTCCCCTGCGTGCTATTCCCCGAAAAAGGCCGGA
>CAZRJU010000175.1:0-2582 GCA_964600455.1 uncultured Alistipes sp.
TCGGTCATACCATACGAAGCGGGGCCTGCAGCCATGTTGTCGGGGTGCAGCGTACGGCCCGTACCACCGCCCGAAGCTACCGAGAAGTAGTTCTTACCGGCCAGCGTGCGCTCCTTCTTGTAGGTGCCGGCAACGGGGTGCTGGAAGCGGGTGGGGTTGGTCGAGTTACCCGTAATCGAGACATCGACATCCTCCTTCCACATCACGGCTACACCCTCACGAACATCGTCCGAACCGTAGCAGCGTACGTTGGCACGCAGCCCCTTCGAATAGGCGGTCTCGTTCACGATCTTCAGCTCGCCCGAGTAGTAGTCGAACTCGGTCTGTACGTAGGTAAAACCATTGATGCGCGAGATGATCTTGGCAGCATCCTTACCCAGACCGTTGAGGATAACACGCAGCGGCTTCTGGCGCACCTTATTGGCCATCTCGGCGATCTTGATGGCACCCTCGGCAGCGGCAAACGACTCGTGGCCGGCCAGGAAGGCGAAGCACTCGGTGTCCTCACGGAGCAGACGGGCAGCCAGGTTACCGTGGCCGATACCTACCTTACGGTCGTCGGCTACCGAACCGGCGATACAGAAGGCCTGAAGACCCTCGCCAATAGCCTCAGCAGCCTCAGCAGCCGTCTTGACACCCTTCTTGATGGCGATGGCAGCACCTACAACATAGGCCCAGCAGGCGTTCTCGAAGCAGATGGGCTGCGTTTCCTTACACATCGTGTAGGGGTCGATACCCTTGGCATCGCAAATAGCCTTGGCATCCTCCACACCGTTGATACCGTACTCGGCCAAAACCGCATTGATGTGCTCTATGCGGCGGTCATAACTTTCAAACAAATTAGCCATATTTTCTCTTTTTTCTTTTTTCCGATTAACAAACTTGTGGAAGATGAATTACTCCTGACGGGGGTCAATATACTTGGCGGCATCCTTGAAGCGGCCATAGCAACCCTTGGCCTTCTCCAAAGCCTCCTCGGCGGGCGTGCCCTTCTTGACCATCTCCATAAACTTGCCCATGTGTACGAACTCGTAGCCGATCACCTCGTCGTTCTCGTCGAGAGCCATGCGGGTACAGTAACCCTCGGCCATCTCCATATAGCGGGGGCCTTTGGCCAGCGTACCGAACATGGTACCTACCTGCGAGCGCAGACCCTTGCCCAAGTCCTCCAACGAGGCACCTACAACAAGACCACCCTCCGAGAAGGCCGACTGCGTGCGACCGTAAACGATCTGGAGGAAGAGCTCGCGCATGGCGGTATTGATGGCATCGCATACGAGGTCGGTGTTGAGAGCCTCCAAGAGGGTCTTGCCCGGCAGAATCTCCGAAGCCATAGCGGCCGAGTGGGTCATACCCGAGCAACCGATCGTCTCAACCAGGGCCTCCTGAATGATACCCTCCTTCACGTTGAGCGTCAGCTTGCAGGCACCCTGCTGCGGAGCACACCAACCGATACCGTGCGTGAAGCCCGAAATATCCGTGATCCCCTTGGCGCGTACCCACTTGCCCTCCTCCGGAATGGGAGCCGAGGCGTGCGTTGCACCCTTCTTTACGCAACACATGTGTTGCACTTCGTGTGAATAAATCATAGTGTGTTTAGATTTTAGTTGTATGTGTATCTCTTTATGGTTTAAAAAACATCAGGGCAAAGATAGTGAATATTTAGCAATAACCAATCCAACGGGCTCCTTTTTGGCGAAAAAAACGCGCCCGGCGGGCGATAATTTCTCGCTTTTTCGTTACCTTTGTCGAAACAAAAACAGGTGTGTAACCATAAAAACGATAAAAAATGAAAAAGTTTTCTACACTTTTGTTGGTGGCTCTTTTGGCCATTACCGTTCAGAAGGCCGAGGCGCAAAGCTGGTTGGAGAGCCTGAAGGGGGTTGTTACCGAAGTGGTTGATGACGCCACGGGCGGGCAGCTCACCCAACTGGCCATCAAGGGCAGTTGGAACTATGAGGCTCCGGGCGTGAAGATGGGGTCGAGCGATGCCCTCAGCAACATTGCCGGTGCAGCCGTGGAGTCGACCATCGAGGAGAAATTAACCACTGCCTACCAGAAGATCGGCATCCGCCCCGGGGCTTGTACGATTACCTTCTCTGACGATGAGAACTTCTCGATGACCATGGGTACCCGTACCGTGACGGGAACCTACACTTTCGATCCCGAGACCCACGCCATCGCCCTGGTTGTCGGCCGCTTTCAGACCCGCGTGAACGGCTATGCCTATATAGACGGTACCAACCTGGAGTTGCTCTTCCCGGTCGATAAATTGGTCTCGTTTGCTACGGCTCTCGGCTCCAAAATTTCGGCCTTCTCTTCGATCTCTTCGTTGCTCTCCAAGTACGATGAGGTGCAACTCGGATTCGCTTTCGGAAAGTAATCAATAGGCCGTATGCAGGGCAGCCTCTGGCCATTCGGCCGGCAGAAAAAAACCTGCCTAACAAAAAACTTGTTAGACAGGCTCCTATTGCTTTTGAGCTGTTGACGAGGATTGAACTCGTGGATGCCACGGCATCCACAGGATCTTTATTGACAATCCACCCAAACCCTTGTATCGTCCTAAAAAAGTGTTACAGGAT
>CAZRJU010000176.1:0-2485 GCA_964600455.1 uncultured Alistipes sp.
TGCGGGCTGCGCCGAAGAAGCGCTTGGGCTTGTGCAACGCGTTGGCATCGACACCACCCGAGAGCACCTTACCCGAGGCGGGCTGTACGGAGTTGTAGGCGCGTGCCAGACGCGTAATCGAGTCGAGGAAGATCACCACATCGTGACCGCACTCCACCATGCGTTTGGCCTTCTCCAACACCATCTCGGCCACCTTCACATGGCGCGAAGCCTGCTCGTCGAAGGTCGAAGCCACCACTTCGGCTTTGGCGTTGCGGGCCATCTCGGTAACCTCCTCGGGGCGCTCGTCGATCAGCAGTACGATGATGTAGGCCTCGGGGTGGTTGTCGGCAATGGCATTCACGAGCGACTGCATGAGCATCGTCTTACCCGTCTTGGGTTGGGCGACGATGAGTGCACGCTGCCCCTTGCCGATGGGTGAGAAGAGATCCACAATGCGGTTCGAGAGGGTATTGTGGCCGTGGCCCGTGAGACAGAACTTCTCGCTCGGGAAGAGCGGAGTCATATATTCAAACTGTACACGGTCACGCACATAGTCGGGCTTCAGACCGTTGATCTCGTTCACTTCGATCAGCGGGAAGTACTTCTCGCCCTCGCGCGGCGGACGAATCGTGCCGAGTACCGTATCGCCGGCCTTCAAACCAAAGAGCTTGATCTGAGCGGGCGATACATAGATGTCGTCGGGTGAGTTCAGGTAGTTGTAGTCGGCCGAGCGTAAGAATCCGAAACCGTCGGCCATGATCTCCAATACACCCTCACCCTCGATCTCTCCGATAAAGTCATCTTTGGTGATCACCTCATCCTCCTCTTGGGGCTCCTCGGCGGGGAGCACCTTGGGCTCGTCGTTTTGGTCGGCCTTGGCAGCCTGCTGCTTGGCCTCTTCGGCGGCACGCTGTGCCTCCTCCTCGGCGAGCTTCAGGCTCTTGGGCTTACGCCCGCGGCGTTTTGGGGCTGCCGCCTCGACGGGGGCCTCTTCGCCAAGAGGTGCCGCCTCTTCGGTGGAGGTGGCTGCCGCCTCCACCGTGGCCTCGGGCTGTGTACCCTCCGGACGGCTTAGGCGCGGACGACGCCCTCTGCGCGGCTTCTCGGCTGCAACTGCGGGCTGCTCCTCTTTGGCGGGTTGCTCCGTCGGAGCCTCTGTTGCTGCCTCCTCTACGGGGGCTGTTGCCGAACGAATAATCTCGGCCATCAGCGCCGTCTTCTTCATCGTCATCACACTCTTAATGCCCAATGCCTTGGCAATCTCTCGTAGCTCTACAAGGGTCTTACCCTTGAGCATCTCCAATTCCTGCATATGCTGTTTTCTGTAATTATTCTTCTGTGGAAGTTTGAATTTAGTGGCCGAACGACCCTATTGGTTGGAAAATCTACGCAAAGATAGTACAATATTTTGAATTTCGAAGTTTTTGTTGCGTTTTTTTGTGCCGATTTCAGCCGATCTGCCGATTTTTTTATACCTTTGTTCTTGCTATCCTCTTTTGGGGTGGCGATATGTTTTTTAAGATGAAGGTGTAATCGCTTTTGTCCTTGTACAGAAATCTGGAAAATTTCACAAACAGCAGGGAGAGCAATCACATCCATTGCCTGATATTTGGTGCTGTGGGATTTTATCCCTGCATCGAAGCGGGTGTGGGGTATTGTCTATTTGCTGTTGGGTATTCCAGAACCTCTGTACGGATAGATGATTCGACTCCACACTTTCTTTATGTAGTATGGCTGTTAGGAGTCGCCGGCCACCCAAAAACTTTTTTACTATGAATGAAACAACCATTCAGAAACCGGACAACTATTTAGTCTGGGCTATCCTTTCCACGGTGCTTTGCTGCATTCCGTTTGGAGTTGTGGCAATTGTCAAAGCCTTGAAAGTGGATTCTTTGTGGAGCGAAGGAAAACATCAAGAGGCTGTTGAGTCAGCGAAGTCTGCAAAGACGTGGACTATTGCGGCGGCGGCTTCTGCGTTTGTATTTTGCTTGCTCTACTTTTTGATTCTAGGAGTTATAGTTCTTGCTGAGTTGTGATTCCTGAATTGAAATGTTCGCAGAGAGGGCTTTTGAGGAAAGTCCTCTTTGTTTTATCCGGGCGGGTGGTAATATTTCTCATGGTGGCAATCTCCCTTCTGTTACTTTTGTTCTTGTATCGGAATTTTGATCCGTCATCATCTTATTTGGCTCCTAAATGCCTGTTTAAGTTTGTGACAGGGTTAGATTGCCCCGGGTGTGGTGGGCAGCGAGCTCTACATGCTTTCTTGCGGGGCGATATCTCAGCGTCGTTCCGCAGTAACCCCTTTTTGTGGTTGGTATTGCCCTATCTGATATTTTTGGTTATTTCCGCTCTCTTGGGGGAAGACTTTCTGCCGAGCCTCTATCGAAAATTGCGCTCTCGATTCGTTGTTTGCATTTACCTTTTACTCTTTTTCTTTTGGTGGGTGATTCGAAATACTGCTTTATGGGAGGACTTCCTAATATATATAATATAGGTGTAGCCG
>CAZRJU010000177.1:0-2470 GCA_964600455.1 uncultured Alistipes sp.
CCTCCTTGTGATGGCCTATATGTATCCTAAAATCAAGCCTGCGGCATGCAACCCCGAAAAGCAGTAGCCCCCCGCCTGAATCCCACCACCGAGCAGACCTTCGAGATCGAGGCTGTGGGCCCGTGGAACTTCGCGCGTCCGTTGCGCGAGAGCCTGCGTCTGCAGGAGGAGGGCAGGGTAGAGGAGGCGTGTGAAGAGCGCTACCGTGCCGTGCAGCATCTGCTCGACCTGTTGCCTGAAGAGGAGCCCCTGCCCTTGGCCTGGGAGCATGCCAACACGCAGGCCGCCTTGGAGCTTCTCTACCTCTCGATGATCGACCACTTCCTGATTGGCGATTTCGAGCTCTCGGCCGCCTTGGGTGAGTGCCTGCTCGATTGTGATCAGGAGGATCACCTCGGGGCCACCCAGCAGTTGGCCTTTGTCTACCTGGCCATGGAGGAGATCGACTCCTTCCGTGATCTGGAGGCCGACCTCTCGGAGAAGGATCCCGAGACCCTCGTTTTGCAGCTTTGGGCTGCGTGGATCGAGTATAAGCACCTCGAAAAGCCCCTTTTGGAGCATTTCAAGAGCCGCCATGCCGCCTACTACGAGGAGTTCTGCCGCACCGATCATCCGGCCGATGAGGCCTATCGCCGCGATATCGGCTCGGAGCATCCCACCATGGGGGCCCGTGCCCGTGAATTGTGGCTCAAGACCGAGCATCTCTGGCCCCACTTTTCTGCCTTTATCGAGGCCCTGCAAGCCTCCCGCTAACCGATTATGTAAAGTCCCATGAAAACAACCCCGCAATGGCCCGCCTGGGCCCTCGCCGCCCTCCCGACCCTCGCCCTTGGAGGCTGCTCCGAACAGCCCGCCACAGCCGAGCAACCCAACATCATCTTCATCTATGCCGACGATCTCGGCATTGGCGATTTGGGCTGCTATGGAGCCACGGCCGTGGAGGCTCCGGCCCTCGATGCTCTGGCCGCTGCGGGACAGCGCTTCACCAACGCCTACAGCACCTCGGCAACCTCCACCCCTTCGCGCTTCGGGATGCTCACTGGGCTCTATCCCTGGCGACAGCAGAACACGGGGATCGCTCCGGGGAACTCCGAGTTGATCATCGACCCCGATTGCCACACCTTGGCCGATGTGATGCACGAGGCGGGCTATGCCACGGCAGCCGTCGGGAAGTGGCACCTGGGTCTTGGCCCGCGCGGCGGTACCGACTTCAACGCCGAGATCCGCCCTGGCCCGCGTGACTTGGGCTTCGACTATGAGTTTATCATCCCGGCCACGGTGGATCGTGTGCCGTGTGTCTATGTGGAGCAGGGACATGTTGTAGGGCTTGACCCCGCCGATCCGATACGGGTGAGCTACACCGAGAAGGTAGGCGACTATCCCACCTATGACGAGCACCCCGAATTGGCCCGCCTTCAGCCCTCGCAGGGCCACAACCAGACGATCATCAACGGAATCCCCCGTATCGGTTACATGGCCGGCGGTCATGCGGCCCTCTGGGTCGATGAGGCGATTGCCGACACCATCACCTCGAAGGCCTGCCGCTTTATTCGTGAGCATAGCGACCGCCCCTTCTTTCTCTATATGGGAACCCAGGATGTCCATGTGCCCCGTATTCCCCACCCCCGTTTTGCCGGTAAGAGCGGTATGGGCGATCGCGGCGATGTGATCCTGCAACTCGATTGGACCATTGGCGAGGTGGTGCGAACCCTCGAGGAGTTGGGTCTTAAGGAGAATACCCTTCTGATCTTCACCTCCGATAACGGCCCAGTTATTGATGATGGTTATGCCGACCGCGCGGCCGAACTCCTGGGCGACCACCGCCCGATGGGGGAGTACCGTGGCGGTAAATACAGCCTCTATGAGGCGGGTACGCGCATCCCCCTTATCGTTCATTGGCCCGCACGTGTCGCTGCGGGTGTGCAGCCGGCTCTCTTCTCGCAGATCGACCTTTACGCCTCGTTGGCGGCCCTGGTCGGGGGTGTTATCCCCGAAGGGGCAGCTCCCGACAGCCGGAACCACCTTGCAGCCCTTTTGGGCGAGTCTGAGGAGGGGTGTGAGGAGCTCGTACAGCAGAACCTCAATAACACCCTCTCGTTGATTCGCGGTGGTTGGAAATACCTCTCTGCGAGCCCCCATCCCGCCATCGAGTACTGGACCCGTACCGAGTTGGGAAACAGCCCCGAGCCGCAACTCTATGACCTGAGGAGCGACCCCGGGGAGCAGCATAATCTCGCTGCGGAACATCCCGAACGGGTGGCCGAGATGGCTCTGCGCCTCGATGCCATTCGCCGGAGTGTGGCTTCAACAAGCCGTTGACAACCCACGCGAAGCCCTCTTTTCCCGCTTTTTTATAAAAAATTACGGTTCACGGAGCAAAAAAGCATATTGATTCACAATAAAATGGCTATTATAATAGTTTATTATGCGTACGCAAACATTATGTCATAATGACTTTTGATAATGCCAT
>CAZRJU010000178.1:0-2470 GCA_964600455.1 uncultured Alistipes sp.
TGATCGACACCGCAGGCCGTCTGCACAACAAGATCGGCCTGATGAACGAGCTCACGAAGATTCGCAACGTGATGGCCAAGGTGATTCCCGATGCCCCCCACGAGGTTATGCTCGTGCTCGACGGATCGACCGGACAAAACGCCTTTGAGCAGGCCAAACACTTCACGCAGGCCACGCAGGTAACCTCCCTGACGATCACCAAACTCGACGGCACAGCCAAGGGCGGCGTGGTGATCGGCATCAGCGACCAGTTCCACATTCCGGTACGCTATATCGGTGTGGGCGAGGGTGTTGACCAACTCAAGATCTTCGACCGCAAGGCCTTTGTTAATACCCTGTTTGGCGATGAAAAAAATTAACGTCATCACGCTCGGTTGCTCGAAAAACACGGTCGACTCGGAGCACCTGATGGCCCAGCTCCGCGCCTCGGGCTACGAGGTGGTGGCCGACAGCGACCGCACCGATGCCAAGGTGGTGGTGATCAACACCTGCGGTTTTATCGGGGACGCCAAGGAGGAGTCGATCGAGATGATCCTGCGGGCAGCCGAATTGAAGACGGCCGGCCGTATCGAGGAGCTCTTCGTCATCGGCTGCCTCTCGGAGCGTTATGCCGACGAGTTGCGGGCCGAGCTACCCGAGGTGGACGATTTCTTCGGCGTGAAGGATTGGGCCAGCATCGTAAAGCGGCTCGGAGGCGAGTATCGCACGAGCTGTGAGACCGAGCGCCACCTGACCACCCCCAAGCACTACGCCTACCTCAAGATCGCCGAGGGATGTAACTGGAAGTGTGGCTACTGCGCCATTCCGCTCATCCGCGGTGAGCACCTCTCGATCCCGATGGAGCAACTCTTGGAGGAGGCCCGCAACCTGGCAGCCCAAGGGGTGAAGGAGTTGATGGTCATTGCTCAAGATACGACCTACTACGGCATCGACCTCTATGGCAAGCGCCGCTTAGCCGAGCTGTTGGAGGCCCTCTGCCGCATCGAGGGGTTGGAGTGGATCCGCCTGCACTATGCCTACCCCACCGCCTTCCCCGTGGAGGTGATCGAGGTGATGCGCCGTGAGCCCAAGATCTGCAAATACCTCGACATCCCCTTCCAACACATCAGCGACAACCAACTCAAGGCGATGAAGCGCCGCCACACAAAGGCCGAGGCGGTGGAGCTGATCCGCAAGTTGCGCAGCGAGATCCCCGATATTGCCCTGCGTACCACGATGCTGGTAGGCTATCCGGGAGAGAGCGAGGCCGACTTCGAGGAGTTGATGGAGTTCGTTCGGGAGGTACGTTTCGAGCGTCTGGGGGTATTCCCCTACTCCGAGGAGGAGGGCACCTGGTCGGCCGAGCACCTCAAGGATGATGTACCCGAGGTCCTCAAAGAGGAGCGTGTGGCCCGCCTGATGGGGTTGCAGAGCGAGATCTCGCGCGAGAACAACCGCCGCCGCATCGGCCGCACCGAGCGTGTGATCATCGACTCACGCCAGGGCGACTACTATGTGGCCCGTTCGCAATACGACTCGCCCGAGGTGGATCAGGAGATCCTGATTCCTGCCGCGGAGAGGCGCCTGTTGCGGGGTCGATTCTACACGGTACGGATCACCGAAGCCTCGGAGTATGACCTCTATGCCGAGGTGGTTCGGTAGGAGAGAATTTGGTAGTTTCAAACTTTTTTCCTACCTTTGAATTGTGTTATTGTAATTGAATAGCAAAACATGGCCGTAAAGAGCATCATAACCGAGCTGAACGCGCAGATCGAACGTCTTATGGAGGAGCACCGTAAGATGCAGCTTCATTGTGAGAAGCTGACCCTCGAGCGCGACCATCTCAAGGAGGAGAAGCGCAAGCTCGAGAGCGAGGTGCGCCGCCTCGATCGTGAACTCTCGAAGGCCCAGCTCAGCGAAGGCCTGGCCGGCGGCAAAGCCGACAAGGAGAAGGCCCGGGCTCGTGTCAACCATCTAATGCGGGAGGTTGACAAGTGCATCGCCCTGCTAAACAAGCCGCAATAACCCCAACCCGATAAAGCCCTATGGAGGAGAAGAAATTGACCATGAATCTAAAGGTGGCCGGCAAGGCCTACCGTGTGAATACCCGCCCCGAGAAGGAGGAGGCCTATCGCCTCGCCGAGGCGGAGGTCAATGCCTATATTGACAGCTTCCGCAAGGGCAACTACAAGGGTTTTGAAGATCGTGATTATATTGCCATGGCGGCACTCCATTTGGCCATTGCCAACGTGCAGTATCGCCAAAGCCGCGAGGTGGGCAACGAGGATATGAAGGCGCTCGACGAACTATCGAAACGCCTGGATAACTACCTCAATGCACTGAAGTAGGCCCCGGCCCATACGTTTGCCGTGCCCACGGGGAGGGCCCGAATTCCCCGACGTTCTTTACATAGAGAGAGAATCTACCCGCATTGGATTCCTTGAGTTTTGCGAAACTGAACACTTTTTACATTGGGGCAACGGACTCCTTG
>CAZRJU010000179.1:0-2446 GCA_964600455.1 uncultured Alistipes sp.
ACCCTCCAAAACCTGGCACTTGCACATACCGCAGGCGCCACCGCCGCCGCAGGCCGAAGGGAGGAATACTTTGTTGTCGGCCAGGGTAGAGAGCAGGGTAGAGCCGCTCTCGGCCTGGAAGACCTTCTCGCCATCGTTAATATCGATCGTCACGGCACCCGACGAGGTGAGCTTTGCCTTAGCGAAGAGCAGAAGGGCCACCAAAAGGAGCGTAACGGCCAGGAAGGCGATGATTGCAACTATGATTGTTGTTGTTTCCATTTTTCAATCTCGTTTAGGGTTTACAACTGAATACCGCTGAAGATCATAAAGGCAATACCCATCAGACCCGTGATGATGAAGGCGATACCGGGGCCCTTCAACGCTGCGGGGATGTGGGAGTAGGTCGTCTTCTCGCGGATGGCAGCCATCATCACGATAGCGATCCACCAGCCAATACCCGAACCCAAGCCATAGACAATAGCCTCCCAAATCGTCGTGATCTGGGCGGCATCGACCTTCTGCTGCATGAAGAGCGAACCACCCATGATGGCACAGTTCACGGCGATCAGCGGCAGGAAGATACCCAACTGGTTGTAGAGGGTGGGGGAGAACTTCTCAACGGCCATCTCCACAAGCTGCGTGAAGGCAGCGATCGTGGCAATGAAGACGATGAACGCGAGGAAGCTGAGGTCAACCCCTTCCAAACCGAGCCAGGCAAGGGCTCCGGGCTTCAGGACAAACTGATAGAGCAGGTAGTTCAAGGGAACGGTCATTACCTGAACGAAGGTAACGGCAGCACCCAGACCCAATGCCGTCTTAACGCTCTTCGATACGGCAATAAAGGAGCACATGCCGAAGAAGAAGGCGAAGACCATGTTGTCGATAAATACCGACCGAATAAAAAGATTCATTGTTTCCATATACTACCCTCCAAATTATTTTTCCTGTAAATCCTTGTTATAGGAGCGGTGTATCCAGATGATACAGCCCACAATAATCAGTGCCATGGGCGGGAAGAGCATCAAACCACAGTTCTGGTAGAAACCGCCCTCGGCCAAGTACCAGCTCTCGGGGATGATACGCACACCGAAGAGCGTACCCGATCCGAGCAGCTCACGGAAGAAGGCGATGATCACCAGGATCATACCATAACCCAAGCCGTTGCCGATACCATCGAGGAAGGCAGGCCAGGGTTTGTTACCCAGCGCGAAGGCCTCCACGCGACCCATCACAATACAGTTCGTAATGATCAGACCCACATAGACCGAGAGCTGCTTGGCCACATCATAGACAAAGGCCTTGAGCACCTGATCCACCAAGATCACAAGCGCAGCGATAACCACCAACTGCACGATGATGCGGATGCGCGACGGCACGCCGTTACGCAAGAGCGACATCACCAGGTTCGAGAAGCCGGTTACAACCGTTACCGAAAGGGCCATTACGATAGCCGGCTTGAGCTGTACGGTTACTGCGAGCGCCGAGCAGATACCTAAGATCTGCACGATGACGGGGTTATTCCCACCGAAGGGGCCCGTCAGATACTTCATATTTTTCGCCGAAAAGATCGGCTCTTTTTCCTTACTCATCCTGCGCAGCATTTAATTCGTTAGTATTATCTTGAGCATCCACCTCCGGCGTAGCCGTATTGGCAACAGCGATGCGTGCCTGGAGGAAGCCGAGGTAGTTGTTCAGGCTGTTGTAGAGCATGGCCGACACACCGTCGCAGGTCTTCGTACCACCGGTGATGGCATTCACCTCGTGCATGTTGCCCGGAGTGGCACCGCCCTTCTTGAGTTTGATAGCCACCAGCTCGTTGCCCTCGAAGATCGTCTTACCGGCATAGAGCGCCTGGTGCTTGGGGGTGGAGATCTCGGCACCCAGACCCGGGGTCTCGCCCGCATGATCCATCACCACACCGATCACGGTGTTCATATCCTCCTTCAGCGCCAAGTATCCCCAGATCGGCCCCCAAAGGCCCGAACCCGAGAGAGGAAGTACCACGCCGCCCTGTTTCGACTCGAATACCGGCAAGGTCTGCTTCTCAAAAGCCTCACCCAGATCGCCCAACAGTTCGATGGGATCGCCCTCGATACGCTCACCTGCGGCATTGACCACATAGGCGTCGATGTTCTCATTATAATAAGAGGTAATATCCACCTGCTCGATATCCACACCCAGCGAGGCGAGGATCGCTCCACGCTTCTCGTTTAGCTGGTTGGCCTGCTGACGCTCGCTGAGCGAGATGGAGGCCACGGCAAGCAGGGTAGCCACTACCACAACCATCACCGTCGAGTAGAGGATGATATAAGCGTTACTGTTCTTATTGATTGCCATAGTCCTACTTATTTTGCAAGGTTCTTACTACGCTTCTTGCGGCGCGAGATGTTGGCCTCTACCACGAAGTGATCCACCAGCGGAGCCAGGGCGTTCATGAAGAGGATCGAGAGCATCATACCCTCCG
>CAZRJU010000180.1:0-2434 GCA_964600455.1 uncultured Alistipes sp.
GGCACTTCTCGGGTGCCGTCTCGCCCTCGTGAATGTAACCGCATACGGTGCAACGCCATGTCTTTTTCATAATCTTGTAGTTTTTAAGTGTGTTTGTAATTGTTCGTGTTATTTTCTACTGCAAAGATAATCCTTTTTCGAGGCTTGTCAATAGCTTTTCGATTGCATTTTCTTATCCTGTCATAGGAATAGCCTATACCGAGGGGCTATTCCCGACGGTCGATCTCGTACTCGATACGGGCAATGTCGACTACATCCTTCAGAATCACCCGCTTCTTATGGTCGAGCAGATAGAGGGTCGGGATCGCCTTCAGGTCGTAGAGCCGGTCGCGTTGCAGGATCGTGCCCCGGTCGTAGGCATAGATCCAGTTGGCGGGGATCTCTGCGCGGTGGTTGTGCCACTCCGTGAGGTCGCTGTCGGGATAGAGCATCAAGACCCGCAGCTCTCCGCGCTCGATCATTTGGTTGAGCATGGGAGATTGGAGCAGCTCTTCCCGCACCGAGCGGCACATCGGACAGCCCGGGTTGGAGATGAAGAGCAGCGTGTAGCGGGCCTTCAGGGCGTAGAGGGTCGACCCGGAACCGTCGGATAGCGTATAGCGAAAGTCGTTGGCCTTGTGGCCTACACGGTTCTGCATGACTAGCCCAAGGCGGTGGCGAGGCAGCGCCTTTTCGTATTCGTCGAGGTAGGGCGCCTCGATCTGCGCCTCCAAGACGGGGATGTAGAGCTCGTCGCTGCGCAGCGGAGAGTTGGGATCGTAGAGCAGCTTGTCGCCCAACGTGCTGAAGTAACGCAGCGACTTAGGCGAGGTGGCGGCTCGTTGCATCAGCGAGCGCATGGCGGCCGAGTCCGTGGGGCCGATCACATAGGCCACATAGCGGGCATAGACCTCCAGCATCTCGGCCGTGTCGATTTGGCTCAGCAGGGTAGTATCCGCAAAGGGGAAGTTGTCCCAGTAGTGGTCGCGCAGGTAGCGGCGCTGCTCCTCGCCGTTGAGATGGGGTGGTGGCAAGGTAGGGATGAAATGGGGCCGAGGAGGGGTCGTAACAATCCCATTTTGCGTGGGTTGCTCCTGAGTGGCAGAGGCCCCCTTGCGGCCTTGGCAGCCGCCGAAAAGGAGTAGGAGCATGAGCCCCCAAAGCACCTGAGATGTAAAATTGTTTCGTTTCATGTGTGAAAGATAGTAAATTTTCAAAAAAAATCACTATCTTGCTTTCGATTTTGGATACAAACATTAAAAAATAGGATCATTTATGAAGAAAACTACTCTCTATTTGGGTACATTATTGGGGGCAGGGTTGCTCCTCTTCGGGGCCTTCTCGTGCAGCGATGGCGGCAGTGACGATGGCAAGGGTGGTAAGCAGGATGGTGATTGGAAGGTGGCCACGATGGAGGAGAATCGTTCGGCGGCTACCCAGTTGAGCCGTGAGCCTTTCTATACGAGCAACCCCGAGACGCGCCGGGCAGCCTTCAGCGTCAGCTCGGAGGCCCATCGCCTGTCGTTCTTTGGTTGGAGCGAGTCGGACGACAAGCGCTTTACGTTGAACTTCCCGGAGGATGTATCGGGTTACGACCGCGTGATCTTGGAGTACCGCATGGGTTGCTATGGCCAGCAACCGGGCGAGTGGGACCACACGACAATGCTCTGGGTGGTGAACAAGGCCGATGGTCAGCGCTATGAGATCGCCCGTGCCATCACTCCCTACGGCAACTGGTTCGACAGCAACTGGAGCAAGACCTTTTACCTGGATGTAACGGAGTACCTGCCCATGTTGCAGGGTGAGACGGAGTTCCACCTCTATTATAATGGGTGGGACGGCACCGATACCCGTGGCCATACCGTCACGACCACCTACCACTTCTACGAGGGTGTGCCCGAGCGCAACGTGATCTACACGGCCAAACTCTACGACTCGAGCCCCAATACCAACACCGGCTACCGCACCTGGGCCTATGGTGTAGCGGGCCACAGCATCGAGGATGCCGAGCGTATGGGCCGCCGTTCGCTCAAGATTCCGACCGATGTGAAGTCGCTCCTGCTGCGTGTGGCCATCACCGGCCACGGCCACGATCAGGGTACCTTCACCGACCGTAACGGCTACTTCACGCGCAATGCGGCCGAGTTCGACTACAACTACTACGAGATCTATGTCAACTCCCTGCCGCAGAACGCCCCCGATGGCTATATCTTCTACTCGAACGCCGATAACTACACCCAGGCGGGCACCTATCAGTACGACCGCGCCAACTGGGCCCCCGGCAATCCGATCAATGTGCACTGGTGGGAGGTGAAGCCCTGCTACAACAAGGATGGCGAGATGATGTTCAACATCAACCTCGAGGGCTTTGACTCCGCCTTCGATGATCCCCGCGCCGAGGGCGTAGCGCAGTATGCCGTGGAGGTAAACCTCTTTGGTTACGATAAGTAGCCCC
>CAZRJU010000181.1:0-2432 GCA_964600455.1 uncultured Alistipes sp.
TGTTGCGCCACCGATCGAAACGGCGCGAAAGCGCAACGTGCGCCGTAACGTCGCCGGGGGACTGAGAGTCTTGAGAGTCCTGAGATTCCTGGGATTCCCCAAAACATATTACCCTTAAGCAAGGCGCAGCAGCAGAAGAGCGAAGTCTCTTTTTCGCTCAATTTTGAATTTTGAATTTCGTTGCCCCCTCCTCAAAAAAATGGGAAAAAGTTTGGAATCTAAAATATATCGCCTACCTTTGTATCGGTAACCGATATAACGGAGGCCGAAATAATAGGGCGAAGGAGGTGCCCCCCACAGCCTTCCCAAAAAGAGAAAAGAGCTTATGAATAGTGCAAATAATGCTTTAACCGAGGCGGTATATTACATCCTCTTGGCGCTTGTCGAGCCCAAGCACGGCTATGGGATTATGCAGCAGACGGCAGTGTTGAGCGGTGGCCGTTTGGTGATCTCGGCCGGCACCCTCTATGGGGCGCTGGCGGCCCTTTTGGAGAAGGGGTGGATCGAACAGCTGCAGGCCGTAATTGAGGGGCGCAAGAAGGAGTATCGAATCACCGAGCAGGGGATGATTGTCTTAAAGCGGGAACTCGATCGCCTGAGCGAATTGGTGGAAAACGGAAAGAAAATCTTAAAATAAAAGGCTATGAGACAGCAAGAGACAAAACGTGTATGGCGCTTTTTTACGGTGGTCGACTACGAAAAAGAGGAGCAGTATATCAATGAGATGGCCCGCGAGGGGTGGCACCTGACGGCTGTGGGTTTCTGCCGCTACATCTTCCGTCGCGGGGAGCCCGGGGCCTATATCTATAAGCTCGATATGGTGGAGCGTACCTCCTCGGACGAGGTGAAGGAGAGCTACTTCAACTTCCTTACCGAGTGCGACATCCGCATTGTGGGTGAGTTCAAAGAGTGGCTTTATCTGCAAAAGAGTGCCCAAACGGGCCCCTTTGATATGAAGGAGGATACCTATGCCAAGCTGCGCCACCTCAATAAGATCTACTCCTTCTCGATCCGTACGGTCTGCCGCCTGATCCGCCTCTTTGCCTTGATGGTGGTGGTTGCTCTTGTCCTGCTTTGCTGTTCGGATTGGGTACCCCTCAACGAGGGGCTGCGCGGCTTTATCTTGGGCGTTGGGATCGGCTCACTCTTAGCCCTCAACCTGATCTGGGTACCGATCATCACGCGCCTGCGTAAAAAGATCAACCAACTTATCGAGGAGATCGGGGTAGTGGTGTGAGGTAGTTTAAAAAGCTAAAAACGAAATAGTATGTATCGCGGTATACTGGGAGCGATTATTGGAGATATTGTGGGGAGACCGTTTGAGTTTCACAATATCCATTCTACTGCATTTCAACTTTTTGGGAATAGGTGCCGTTTTTCGGATGACACGGTGATGACTATCGCTGTGGCGGAGTGGCTCCTGGGTCGGAAAGAACTTGTGGATTCAATGAGATGGTGGGCCAGATGTTATCCGCGTAGTAGTTGGGGTAAGCGTTTCTTTTTTTGGCTTTTTGCAGAAGAGCCACAGCCTCCCTATAACTCCTTTGGTAATGGGTCGGCTATGCGGGTAAGTCCATGTGGCTATGTAGCACGGTCATTGGAGGAGGCTCTTGAATTGGCCCGGCAGTCAGCAGAGGTTACCCACAACCATTCCGAGGGAATCAAGGGGGCACAAGCAATCGCTTCAGCTCTCTACTTAGCGCGTGGAGGAGTAGAAAAAGAGAAGATAAAAGAGTATGTCGCCTCTAATTTCGGCTATGATCTAAGCCTCTCGTGTGATACTCTGCGGAGGTCGGGAGAGCATAGTGAAACATGTCAGGAAACTTGTCCTCGGGCACTAATTGCCTTTTTTGAGAGTTGCGGCTACGAATCAGCACTTCGTTTGGCTATTTCGTTAGGTGGCGACAGTGACACCATAGCAGCCATGACAGGGGGCATTGCTGCAGCTTACTACGGTATTCCGGATTGGATCATAAGCAAGGGCCGTAGCTATCTACCTTCGGAGATGCTTGAGGTTATTGATGAATTTGACGGCCATTTCTCAAAAAAGGCATAACACTTACCCAAAAGAGAATCCGGCTCTAAAAGTCCAATTACCACCTCCGACGGATACGCTGCCGTCGGGGGTGGTGCTTTGTAGCTCCTGCCTTTGTTATGTCGTTTTTGCAAAAGATGAGGAGCTGCCAACTTGACGCTGACAGCTCCTCGTTGTTTAGAAAACCCTTGCGGTTTACTTCATGGCCTGAGCAATGGCAACGGCTACGGCAACCGTAGCTCCTACCATCGGGTTGTTACCCATACCCAGGAAGCCCATCATCTCCACGTGAGCGGGAACCGACGACGAACCGGCAAACTGAGCATCAGAGTGCATACGACCCATCGTATCGGTCATACCATACGAAGCGGGGCCTGCAGCCATGTTGTCGGGGTGC
>CAZRJU010000182.1:0-2405 GCA_964600455.1 uncultured Alistipes sp.
GCACCCCGAACTCATCAAGAAATACTTAGGTTCGGTGGTTCCCCACACTGACAACTTCTACGCCGCCCTCAACGCTGCTGTCTTCTCCGACGGCTCGTTCTGCTACATTCCCAAGGGAGTGCGCTGTCCGATGGAACTCTCGACCTATTTCCGCATCAATGCGGCCGGTACGGGGCAGTTTGAGCGCACACTCATTGTAGCCGACGAGGGCGCCTACGTGAGCTACTTAGAGGGATGCACGGCTCCGCAACGCGATGAAAACCAGCTCCATGCTGCCGTGGTGGAGATTGTCGTGGAGCGCGATGCCGAGGTGAAGTACTCCACCGTACAGAACTGGTATCCGGGCGACAAGGAGGGCAAGGGCGGTATCTACAACTTCGTCACAAAGCGAGGCCTCTGCCGCGAGAACGGCCACCTGTCGTGGACGCAGGTCGAGACCGGATCGGCCATTACCTGGAAATACCCGAGCTGCGTGCTTCTGGGCGACAACTCGGTGGGTGAGTTCTATTCGGTAGCGATGACCAACCACTTTCAACAGGCCGACACCGGTACGAAGATGATCCACATTGGTCGCAACACCCGCTCACGCATCATCTCGAAGGGTATCTCGGCCGGCCGTAGCGAGAACTCCTACCGCGGCCTGGTCAAGGTTGCCAAAGGGGCCGAGGGGGCGCGCAACTACTCGCAGTGCGACTCCCTGCTGATTGGTGATCGGTGCGGAGCCCACACCTTCCCGCGCGTCGAGTGCCACAATCCGTCGGCCACCTTGGAGCATGAGGCTACCACCTCGAAGATCTCCGAAGAGCAGCTCTTCTACTGCAACCAGCGCGGCCTGAATCGGGAGGATGCCGTAGGGCTGATTGTCAACGGTTATGCCAAGGAGGTACTCACCAAACTGCCGATGGAGTTTGCCGTGGAGGCACAAAAGCTCCTGGCCCTGAGTTTAGAGGGGTCGGTAGGATAATGCCGGATTCAGTGATCAAAGTTTAAGCAAAGAAAAAATAGCAACCCAATATGTTAAGTGTTCGTAATTTACACGCCTCGGTGGGCGACAAGGAGATCCTCAAGGGGATCAACCTCGAGGTAAAGGCCGGTGAGGTACACGCCATCATGGGGCCGAACGGCTCGGGAAAATCGACCTTGGCCTCCGTTTTAGCCGGTAACGAAAAGTTTACCGTCACGGCAGGTGAGGTGGAGTTCCTGGGGCGCAACCTGCTGGAGCTCCCCATTGAGGAGCGTGCCCGCCTCGGGCTCTTCTTGGGCTTTCAGTATCCGGTAGAGATTCCCGGAGTCTCGATGGCCAACTTCATGAAGCAGGCCGTAGGCGAACTGCGCAAGGCCCGTGGTGAGGAGCCCCTCACGGCAGCCCAGTTCCTGAAGCTGATGCGCGAAAAGAGTGCGATCGTGGAGCTCGACGCAAAGCTCACCTCCCGCTCGGTAAACGAGGGTTTCTCGGGCGGTGAAAAGAAGAAGAACGAGATCTTCCAGATGGCGATGTTGGAGCCCAAGTTGGCCATCCTCGACGAAACCGACTCGGGGCTCGATATTGATGCCCTGCGTATCGTGGCCACGGGTGTTACGCGCCTGCACACCCCCGAAAACGCCACCGTAGTCATCACCCACTACCAGCGTCTACTGGACTATATTGTACCCGACTTTGTGCATGTACTCTACAAGGGGCGTATCATCCACACGGGCGACAAGAGCCTGGCTCTCAAACTCGAGAAGGAGGGTTACGATTGGTTGATCAACGACTTCAAGGAGTAGGAATGGAGCGCGAGAAGTTATACGAGGCCATCAAGGGAGGCTTTGAGGTGATCCGGGGAGAGGATTTTCCCCGAGAAGGGATCACCATCCCGCGAGGCGAGGTGCGCAACCTGCTCTGGATCCACGACCGCAAGGTGAGTTACGATGGGCAGATTGTGATTGAGCCCGAGGGGGAGTTGTGCCTCATGGAGCTCTTCTTCGAGGAGGCGTTCCGCGGGGTGGAGATCGAGCAAAAAGCGGGTTCGCGGAGCCGTCTGCTTACGCTGATGCTCTCGTCGGCCAATGCCGATACGACCATTCTGCTGAAGGAGCCCGAAGCCGAGAGTTCGCTCGGGCAACTCTTTCTTGGCGGCGGGGATGAGCAAGGCGATATTCGGGTAACGACACGCCACCTGAGCCCCGATTGCCGGAGTGTATCGTTGGTCAAAGAGGTCGTTGGCGGCCGAGCCAAAGGATCGTTCCGCGGAATGGTCTACGTAGCCCCCGACGCCCAGCGCACCGATGCCCGTCAGACAAGCCGCAACATCGAGCTCTCGGCCGAGGCAAAGATCACGACCGAGCCGCAGTTGGAGATCTATGCCGACGATGTGAAGTGTTCGCACGGTGCTACGGTGGGGCAACTCGACCCCGAGGCTGTG
>CAZRJU010000183.1:0-2362 GCA_964600455.1 uncultured Alistipes sp.
GCAGGTAGAGACCACCGGCAGCCGTCATCCACTCGTGGAAGTGGGCAGCCACCTTGTCGGTCGATGCGCAGAAGTTCTCCACAAACGAGGAGATCACCATGCCGGCAGCGTAGCCGAAGAGCACGGGCTCCACATAGTCCCACTGACCCGAGAGCGAGTCTACGTGGTAGGTATCCCATAACTTCTTGAGGATCTCGTCCTTCTTCGAGAAGAGTGAGGTGAAGTCAACCAGGATAGCGATGGGCGAACCGTTGATCTTCCAGCGTCCTACGCGGATACGGATACCCTCCTCATATACGTTCTGTCGCCAAGCCTTCAAGAGCTCGGGATCCTCCTGAAATTCAGGATTTACCCCCTCGTGCGAGAGGTCGGGCCCGATCAAGATGTAACGATCACCGAGCTTTTTGGTGGTCGTCAGGGCCTTTGTCGAGATTACGGTGTGGATTCCTCCCACCTTGTTGCATACCTCCCAGCTTGCCTCAAAGAGGTAGTCGGGAGTGAGTTTAGCAGTCGTCATAAGCTTCTGATTCTATGATAATTTTACTAATTTTTTATCGCTTTTGGGCTCTTTTTAGCCGCCGCAAAGGTAATACTTATTTATATATAAACCAATTTTTCGAGGGTTTCACTCTCTGAAGAGTGCCTCGATCACAAAGTCCGAAAGCAGGAGTTTTTCGGCCGGAATGAAGATCCGCTCTCCTTCAAGCCGAAGTAGTCCGCTCTCCAAAAATTGGGCAGCATCCTCCAGGAGCTGCTCCTCGTTATCTCGCCCAAAGCGCTTCCGAAAGCGCTCTAACGAGAGCCCGTCGGATGTGCGCAATCGGGTCATAATCATTTCGTTGAGGTGATCCTTTTGGGTGAGAATCTCCTCCTCGAACCCCCATCCCTGCCCCTTCGCATAGCTCTCCACCGTGTCGGTCGACCATCTTCTTCGCTCTCCATCAAAGGAGTGGGCCGCAGGGCCGATACCCAGGTAGGGTTCCCCTTGCCAGTAGGCTGCGTTGTGGCGGGCGCGGTAGCCCTTTCGGGCATAGTTCGAGACCTCGTAGTGCTCGTATCCGGCCTCGGTCAACCGCTCGTGAATGTAGGCAAACTCCTCTTCGCTAACCCTCTCGCTTACAGGGCGCATCTCGCCTCGTGCCACGCGTCGGCCAAAGGCGGTGTCGGGTTCGATGGTGAGGTGGTAGGCTGAGATGTGCGGGGCCTCCAAGGCCAAAATCTCATCCACCTTGCGCCGCAAGTGATCGCCTCCGAATCCCTCCACGCCAAAGATCATGTCGACGGTCAGGTTCTCGAATCCGCTCTCGCGGGCACGCATCACCGCCTCGCGAGCCTCGCGGGCCGTGTGGCGGCGATTCATCAGACGCAGCTCCTCGTCGTTGAGCGACTGGATTCCCACCGAGAGTCGGTTAATCGAACTGCGAGCAAGAGCCTCTAAGTAGTCGCCCGTCAGGTCGTCGGGGTTCACCTCGGCCGTGATCTCACCCGGCGTAGAGCTGTCAAAGCGTGTGCGAATTTGCTCAATAAAGCTCTCCAACTCCTCTGCCCGGCAGAGCGACGGGGTGCCTCCTCCGAAATAGATGGTCTCAATTTTGCTCTCTCGCAAAAAGGAGGCCCGCTCCTCCAACTCGCGGTGCATTCCTTCGAGTACCCCTTCGCGCAATGTGAGCCGCGCCGACTTGTAGAAGTCGCAGTAGGCGCAGATGCGCTTGCAGAAGGGGATATGTAGGTAAACACCGGCCATACTCGCGCGCCGCAGGCGCAGAATTTTAAGCGCGCAAAGATGCGAAAAATCTGCTGAATGGGCAAGATTTTGAGGATGAATGGTCAAATTGAGGGGTTTAATGGTCGAATATCGGGGATGAACTTTTTTTCAAGGGCCCGAAAAACACCCAAAAAGCATGATTCTTGGAGGTAACCGGCTAAAAATGAATAAAATGGAAAGGCAACGAAAAAAACTAAAAAAATTGAATATATTTTCTGTTATTTATTTCACAACCTCAAAACTTTTACTATCTTTGCACCGTGGAAGAAGGGTCTTGCGGGAAACGAGGGGCCGATTTTCCTGAAGAGAAGGGGCTTTGAAGGAGGCGAAAGAGTGCTGACGAAGAGCCCGGAGGAGTGTAAAACAACAAGCAAAAGAGAAGTCTAACAAAAAATAGAACAAACTATGGCTAAGATTGATTTGAAGAAGTACGGCATTAAGGGGGTAACCGAGGTGGTTTACAACCCTTCGTACGATGAGTTGTATCGTGAGGAGACCAAGAAGGGCCTGCGCGGTTTCGAGAAGGGTCAGCTTACCGAGATGGACGCCGTAAACGTAATGACCGGTGTCTACACGGGTCGCTCGCCCAAGGATAAG
>CAZRJU010000184.1:0-2332 GCA_964600455.1 uncultured Alistipes sp.
GTCGCCCGCCGCAAGACACAGCGCGTGATCTACCACGACTCGCTTATCACGGCCCACCGCCTGAAGGATACCGTGCGCCTGCGCATCGAACTCGACTCGATCCTGGTGGGCGACTACCGCATCGAGAGCCGCTACTTAGTGGATTCGCTCGACGAGAATCTCTCCCACCGTGTGCAGTGCTGGTTGGAGCGGGCGAACGAGGGCCGCATGGCGCTCCACTCGACCCAGCTTCGCCGCGGGCAGGAGCTTCGCTTCGAGCGTACGCTTACGGCCGACACCTCGGCCCGCCGTCTGGTAATCGACTTTTGGCCCGTGCAGCGCAACATAAAGCGCAAGCGCCCCCACATCACCCTCTACGACCTCACCATTACCCGTATCCTTCCCGCCGAAGAGGCTATTGACAGCCTCTATCGCCGCGAGACGGCTGTAAGAATCTTTGCTGATGACTTCCTGCGCACCTTCATTCCGACGGATAGCCTCCCACCGGCTGCTGACACCACACGGTTGGTTGACGAATCCGCTCGTTGAGGTCGCCCCTGATGGGGAGATCCTGCGCATCGAGAGCCTCCGTGAACCCGATCGGAGCCCCTCGACGGAGTTCTATGCCGGTATCCTGATCCCGGGTTTTGTCAATGCCCACTGCCACCTCGAACTCTCCTACTTGCAGGGAGCTATCCCCGAGGGGGGAGGCTTCGCCGCCTTTGCCCGCTCGATGGGGGAGGTGCGCCACCGTGCCACGATCGAGGAGCGTTTGGCTGCTGCGCGTGTGTCCGATGCCCGTATGTGGCAGGAGGGGGTGCAGGCCGTGGCCGACATCTCCAACGACGAGTGGATTTTCTCGATCAAGGAGCAGAGTCCGATCCACTACCACACCTTTGCCGAGGTCTTTGGCCTGCGCACCAAGGATCTGAGCCATCAGGAGCCGCTGTTGCGCCACCCCCACACCACCTTGACCCCCCACTCCACCTATTCGTTGCAGGAGGGGCTTTTTCGGCAGATTGCAGCTTGCGCCCAGGGGCCCCTCTCGATCCACTTTATGGAGAGTGAGGCCGAGGCAGCCCTCTACCGCTGCGAGGGGGAGCTCTATGGCTGGTATGAGCGGCAAGGACTGCATTGCGACTTCCTGCACCACAGTTCACCGGCCGGGCGTCTGGTGGATAGCCTCGAAAAGAACACCCCGCTGTTGTTGGTGCACAACTGTTCGCTTCGTGAGGAGGATATTTCTCTTTTAGAGGGGCACTTCCACCGCCCGATTCATTGGGCTCTGTGTCCCGGGTCGAACCACTATATTTCGCGTCTGAAACCCCCTGTGGAGCTGCTTCGATCCCATCGGGCCGCCATTTGCATCGGCACCGACTCGTTGGCCTCGAACCACGGACTTTCGATGCTCGACGAGCTCCGCCGCATCGAGGGTGTGCCCCTCAGCGAGCGATTGGATTGGGCCACACGACGTGGTGCCGAGGCCCTTGGTCTGGCCGATCGGATGGGTACAATCGAGCCCGGCAAACGCCCGGGAGTAGTCCTTGTCGAAGGGATTGATTTGGAGTGTATGGAGCTGACCCCCGAGAGCCGGTCGAGACGCTTGGTGTAGAGGTTATTGCAAAAAAAAACGATAAATTGCATGCTGTTTTCAAAAAAATAGTTACCTTTACATATTGAAAGCAGAGAACCCTTAACTTCAAAATCGGAATCAGTACAATGAAACGTATCTTAATTGTCGGTGCCGGCGGCCAGATTGGCTCCGAGCTTACGACCTATCTGCGTAACATTTATGGGGCAGCCAATGTGGTGGCTACCGATGTCCGTGAGTGCAAGATGCTTGCTGAAACAGGCCCCTTCGAGGTGCTCAATGCGCTTGATGCAACCTCCATGGCCTCGGCTGTGGCTCGCCATAAGTGCGATGCCATCTTCAACCTCGTAGCGCTCCTTTCGGCGGTGGGTGAGCGAGATCCGCAGAAGGCTTGGGCAATCAATATGGGGGCTTTGATGAACTCGCTCGAGGTGGCTCGCCAGTATAACTGCGCCCTCTTTACCCCCTCGTCGATCGGTGCTTTCGGCCCCACCTCTCCCAAGGATCAGACTCCGCAGGATACGGTCATGCAGCCGACGACGATCTATGGCGTCTGCAAGGTGTCGGGCGAACTTCTGGGTAACTACTACCACACAAAATATGGCGTGGATACCCGTTCGGTACGTTTCCCCGGTATTATCTCGAATGTGACACTCCCGGGCGGTGGTACGACCGACTATGCCGTGGAGATCTACTACGAGGCGATCAAGACGGGTAAGTTCACCTGCCCCGTGCCGGCCGATGTCTATATGGATCTGATCT
>CAZRJU010000185.1:0-2324 GCA_964600455.1 uncultured Alistipes sp.
AAAACTTTAATTATTTTTGTATCAAATCCTGTAACACTTTTTTAGGACGATACAGGAGGGTTTGTGGGCGATAAATTTTTCGTACCTTTGTCTCTATGAATCCGGAATCGTTGAAGATCACCTTTTTGGGGCCGGCACATCCCTATCGTGGAGGGTTAGCGGCCATTATGCACACGATGGCGGCGCTCTATCAGCGGTGGGGCCATCAGGTCGAGCTGAAGACCTTTACGGTGCAGTATCCCTCGCTCCTCTTCCCGGGGAAGAGTCAGTATGCCTCGACCGCAGCTCCCGAGGGGCTTCAGATTGAGCGTTGTCTCAACACGACCAATCCGTTGAATTGGTTGCGCCTGGGCTTACGTCTCAAGCGTGAGCGTCCCGATTTGGTGATTCTGAAGTATTGGACTCCCTTTATGGCTCCGGCCTTTGGAACGGTGGCTCGTCTGGCCCGTCGTAACGGCCATACCCGTTTCCTCTGCCAGATCGACAATGTGGAGCCCCACGAGCCCCACTTCTTTGACCGCTGGTTCAATCGTTGGTTCCTGGGGTCAATGGATGGTTTTGTCTACATGTCGGAGCAGGTGGGGCGTGAGTTGCGGGCCTATACGGCTGCTCCGGCCCTCTTTTCGCCCCATCCCATGTTTGAGAACTATGGCGAACCCATCGCACGCGAGGAGGCCCTTGCGGCCCTCGGGCTCAATCCCGAGCGTCGTTACGCCCTCTTCTTCGGCCTTATTCGCGATTACAAGGGGTTGGATTGGCTCTTGGAGGCGTGGCGGGAGTTGATCCTTCAGGGGCGTATTCCGAAGGATTACACCCTTTTGGTGGCGGGAGAGTTCTATGCCGATCGCCGCGCTTACGATACCCTGCTGGCCGATCCCGTGCTTCAGGGACGGGTGATTCTTCACGACCGCTTTATCCCCGATGAGGAGGTGAAAAACTACTTCTCGGCAACCGATTTTCTGGTGCTGCCCTATAAGACTGCAACGCAGAGCGGTGTAACGCAGATCGCCTATAAGTTCCGTCTGCCGGTGGTGGTAACCGATGTGGGGGGATTGAAGGAGATTGTGCCCGATGGGCGTTGTGGCTTTGTCTGTGCCCCTTCGGTGGAGGGTGTGGCCCATGCCGTGGAGCTGATTGCCCGACCGGAGCAGCAGGAGGTGATGCGTGTGGCGATGGCCGAGGAGTCGAAACGCTTTACCTGGGAGCGTATGTGTGAGAAGTTGCTGGAGGTCTATCGGCTGGTACGGTAGCCCCTTTCTAAGCGCGATAAGGATTATCCTAAAAATAGAGCCGTCTCCCAGACCAAGGGAGGCGGCTCAATTTTTTCTGAGGTCGATGGGCTACTTCTTTACGTTGGGCAGCTCCAGGCCGTAGCCTTTGCGCTTGTCCTCGAGCTTGAGGTAGAAGCCGATGATAAAGGCCATGACACCAAAACTGGCGAAGATGACCATCGGGGCGCAGTAGCCTCCGGTGGCCTTCAGCACAGCACCGATCAAGAGGGGTACAAAGCACAGGCCGATATTCTGGATCCAGAAGATCACGCAGTAGGCCGAGCCGAGGATCTTCTCGTCGATAATCTTGGGTACCGAGGGCCACAAGGCGGCCGGAACGAGCGAGAAGCTCACGCCGAGTACCACGACAATCAGTACGGCAAACCACTTGTAGGGGAAGAGCGGCAGCAGGAAGGCGAAGCTCAGGTGACAGGCGATCATGATCAAAGCACCCAGCATCAGCATCGAGGCACCCTTGCCCTTGAAATCGAGCAGTGCGCCCAAGAAGGGGGTGAGCACCATAGCCAAGACGGGGAAGCAGCTGAACAGACGCGACGCGGTCTCGAGATCAACCCCCAAGGTTACCTCCAGGAAGTTGGGGGCGTAGCGCTGGAAGGGGAAGATGGCCGAGTAGTAGAGTACGCAGAGCAGTGCTACCAACCAGAACATCTTGCTGGTGAAGATCTTGCCCAGGTCGCTGAACTTGAACTCCTCCTCCGCACTCTCCTCCGACTGCTCACCCGATGCCTTGAGCTGCTTGTCGAACTTGGCATCCATCACGGCAAAGACCATGTAGCAGAGCAGACCGATGCAGAGCAGGGCGCTGCAGAAGGCGATGGGGGCTACGATCGACTGATCGAACCACTTGGACCAGAGCGGAGCAAGCCACATCACGGCAAAGACACCCAGGCGGGCGATAGCCATCTCCAGGCCCATGGCCAAGGCCATCTCCTTGCCCTTGAACCACTTGGCAATCGCTTTCGAGACGGTCGTGCCGGCCATCTCGCAGCCGCAACCGAAGATCATAAAGCCCAAGCAGGCCATCTTGGCACT
>CAZRJU010000186.1:0-2230 GCA_964600455.1 uncultured Alistipes sp.
CCTTCTCCTGCTCGGCGGTCTCCATGAATACACCGGCAATCTGCTCATATCCCTCCTTCTTGGCTACACTGGCAAAGAAGGTATAACGGGTGCGGGCCTGGCTCTCGCCGGCAAAGGCCTTCAACAAATTCTGCTCGGTACGTGTTCCTTTTACGCTTTTCATAATAGTAAGTTGTTAAGTGTGTTATTCTTCGTTTTTTATCTGTTTTCCTACGGCAAAGATAGCAGAAAAATCGAGACCGCTGCAAGCAAAAACGATCAATTTTTCAGATAGGGCCATAAGCGCTACTTATCGGCCGCAGAGGACAATAGCGAGTGGGTATCCCGAATAAACTCCCGGTAACGCGCTCGGGAGGCGGGGGCCATGGGGAGCGTGTCGGCCACCCGGGCGGGCAGGATGCGGTAATCCTTTCGCTCCACCCACACGGGCAGGGCCTCGGTGCGGAATCGGCATCCTATGCTGTCGTGGCACTCGATCTCAACCTTTAGAAGGAGCCCGCCATCGCGGTAGCGCTGCTGCTGGTTCGATACGAAGTTGCCGAGCGACCAGGCCACTACCCGACTGCTGTCGACCTCGATGGGTTGGATGACGTGGGGGTGGGAGCCTACAATAAGGGCAACCCCTTGGCGCTGCAAAAAGTCGGCCAAGGCACGCTGCTCGGCGTTGGGCTGCCGTTCGTACTCGTTTCCCCAGTGCAGACAGGCGATGATGCAGTCGGTCTGCTGACGGTCGATGAGCGCCAAGTCGGCTGCCATCGCAAGGGTGTCGATGCGGTTGACCCACTCTCCTTGAGGGGTGGGCAGCCCGTTGGTGCCGTAGGTGTAGTTTATCAGGGCGAGGCGAATCCCCTCTACGATAAGGCGCAGGATGCGGTTGTGGGCGCGATCCTCGCTGCTTGAAAAGGCCCCCGTGTGGGCAATGCCGCGCTTCGAGAGTTCCACACAGGTCGTTCGGAGCCCCGTGCGCCCACCGTCGCAGATGTGGTTGTTGGCCAATAGGGCCACATCCACCCCACAGTTGCGCAGGGCATCGGCCAGGGCTACGGGGGAGCGAAAGAGCGGATAACCCGTGTAGGGAGGTTGCGCCTTCAGGGTCGTCTCCAAATTGACCACCATAAGGTCGGCCTCGCGCATCATGGGGGCTACCATCTCGATCGAGCGCGTGTAGTCGTATCCCTGCGCTTGTCGGGCTGCGGTTAGTTGTGGCGTGTGCTGCATCCAGTCACCTGCAAAAAGAAGCGTGGCCCGCCGCACTGCGGCCTTTGGCGGAGCCTGCTCAACGGCGGCACACTCCACCATGCGGGCTTGTCGTTCCAGCCCTGCAATGCTCACCCAGGCTGCCCCCGCAAGCATTAACCATGCAATCCCCTTTTGCCACATACCTGCTGCGTATTACTCCAACCGCGTGCCATGCTCCACGGCGTAGTCGTAGTCGGCATCGGTAAAGGTGAAAGTTGCTATGAGAGCTCCCCTTTTGTTGACCACCTTCCGCTCGTAGTGTCCAGAACGGCAGAAATTGTGTTGAATCTCAAGATTTTGGTAGTGATAGAAGAACTGAAACTCATTGTCAAATGTAACAATAGCTTGACGAGGAGCATTAAAAGAGAGGTCTATGGGAATAGGTGTAGGGCCTTCGCCTCGCACGATGAGGATTGTCTCCTTTTCGTTTGGAGAAATTTCAAAGAATCTTTCATCAAAAGAGGTGCTTGAATCTGTAATTTCTATGGTGATTGTATGCGAGGTGTTATTCGCAGCAACAAGTTCTCGGGTGACGCTTCCCAACCCCTCACACGTTCTTTTGCACCCTCCTAAAAGGATCGAGCAAAAGAGAACAATGATAAAAAAAAGGGAGTTAGTTTTCATAGCGATTCATGTTTGAAGATTGTGGTGTTATTTCTTTTGTAAAGGTAGGGATAAAAGCGAATAATCGCAACTAAATGGATGATTTTTCCTCAAAGAGGGGTTTCTTGTGGGGGAATCTCGGTTTTATTTTGTATATTTGCCCGATAATAGCGAATTGAAATTAAATACAGCGTATAGAATATGGCAGACGAAAAGATTATCTTCTCGATGGTGGGTGTCTCCAAGACCTTTACCAACCAGAAAAAGGTGTTGAACAACATCTATCTCTCCTTCTTTTATGGGGCAAAGATCGGTATTATCGGTCTGAACGGATCGGGTAAATCGACCCTGATGAAGATTATTGCCGGTATCGACAAGAACTTCCAGG
>CAZRJU010000187.1:0-2116 GCA_964600455.1 uncultured Alistipes sp.
TTTGATTGTAAGCACGCCGAGCATTGTGTGGTGGCTCGTAAATATCAACACTCAAACTACAAATGGCAATAACAGCTATGCACTCGCTGCCTAATTTTCAAGGAAAATTGGCTTAATCGCGTGGTTCAAGGATAATCGTGCGACGAGTATCCCGAGGGGTGGTTCCGCTCTTTAACCGCCTTTCAGATGGGGTATCATTCATTTAGAGATAGTGCGGTATGTGCCTCGGTTGCCGTGCGAAAATTTAGGGGCTGGGACCTCGGTTAGGCTGCCGCCTGCCGGGCCGGGGTAGAAGGATCAAATGGTCGGCTAAACGTGTAGAAAGCTTTTGGGTTCCTTGTTTGGACAGGGGTTCGACTCCCCTCAGCTCCACAAAATGCGCTCTTCCCTTTTGGGTGAGCGCATTTTTTGTGTCGCTGAGGGTCGCGCTCAACCTGTGGCGGCTCGGCAGAGGCTTTGGCTTTGGGTGTTGGTGAGCCGCTTGGAGCGAGCCGCTGCTGCGCATCGGTCAAACCAAGGTGTGCTCGTGTCTGTGAAAACCGGTTTCCCCGCCCCGGCACCCCTTTGTTCACTCCTTCGGAGCCTCGCTTCAATCAGCTCTTTGTACCCTTTATCCATTGCTCTGCACTCGCCTGCGGGGGTCGTTCGAGTAATGTAAAGGGGTGGGAATTTCTGAGGGTGGAAGTTTTTAGAGGGGTCGTTCTCACCCCGCGAATTTTCGCGGGGATTCGACGACCTGTGGCGGCTCGGCAGAGGCTGTGGCTTTTGGCGGGTCAAAGTCCGGGCGGGCATTGCTGACGCAATGTGTTGTGGCTGTGTCGCCCGCGCCCTTTCAAACAAGTTTGAAGGTCGCCTGCGCCCCATCCCCACCTCCCGTTGGTCGGCCCCACCCGGCCTTTGCCTCTCCTTCAGCCGTTGCTCTGCGCTTGCCTGCGGGGGTCGTTCGACTCCGTGTGGGAGTGAGGGTGATTTTTGTGTGGGGTCTCTGCGGGAGAATACCGGGAATACTGTGAATACTATGATACAACACTCCTGGGGTTTCTGGGTTTTCCCAGAGTTCCCTTGGCCAGCCTGCTACAACTGCAAAAGAAAAGCTCGAACAGGAAATTTCCCATTCGAGCTTAACAATTATAGGGGCAAACTGCCCGAAAGAATCAAAATTACTCGGCGGCAACAACCGTAAACTTGATCGTAGCCTTCACCTCGCGGTGGAGCTTCACCGAAGCCTCATACTCGCCGACCGTCTTAACGGGGTCAACGCTGATGGCCTTGCGGTCAACGACAACCTCCTTGGCAGCGAGTGCCTCGCAGAGGTCAGCCGACGTTACGGCACCGAAGATCTTGCCCTCCTCGGCCTTTACCTCGATGGTGAGGGGCAGGTTGGCAATCTTCTCGGCCAGGGCCTGAGCGTCAGCCAGGATCTTGGCATCCTTGTGGGCGCGCTGCTTGAGGTTCTCAGCCAGTACCTTCTTAGCCGAAGCGGTGGCTACCTTGGCAAAACCCTGAGGAATGAGGTAGTTGTTGGCATAGCCGGGCTGTACGTTCACGATGTCGTTGGCGTAGCCCAAGTTCTCGACGTCCTTAATCAGAATAATCTCCATAATACTCTCCTCCTCTTTAATTATTTCATACAATCGGTTACGAAGGGCAGGATAGCCAAGTGGCGGGCGCGCTTCACGGCCTGAGCCACCTTCTTCTGGAACTTCTGCGAAGTACCCGTGAGGCGGCGGGGCAGAATCTTGCCCTGCTCGTTGAGGAACTTCTTGAGGAACTCACCGTCCTTGTAATCTACATACTTGATACCCAGCTTCTTGAAACGGCAGTACTTCTTCTTCTTTACGTCTACCGAAACGGGGTTGAGATAGCGAATCTCCGACTGCTGTGCGTTGTTCTCTGCCATGGCTTACTCCTCCTGCTTGTTAGAAAGTTTAGCACGACGCTTGGCTGCATACTCGACAGCGAACTTGTCCTGCTTGAAAGTTAAGAAACGGATGATGCGCTCATCGCGGCGATACTGAGTCTCGAGGGTGTTGATGATGTTACCCTCGCCGGTGAACTCTACCAAGAAGTAGAAACCGGTGGTCTTCTTCTGAATGGGATAAGCGAGCTTCTTGAG
>CAZRJU010000188.1:0-2113 GCA_964600455.1 uncultured Alistipes sp.
GACCACCTGGTTTGATGTTCATATCCCGACCCTTGACCTCGAGCGCGAGGAGGTGTGCGACCCGATGACCGACTCGGCCCTCTATTGGGTAGCCAACTACGACTTCGACGGCTTCCGCCACGATGCCTGCAAGCATATCCCCGAGAACTACTGGCGTATGCTCTGCCACAAGATGAAGACCCGCTTCCCCGAGCGCAAACTCTGGCAGATTGGTGAGACCTACGGTTCGCCCGAGCTGATCGGCTCCTACGTGAAGTCGGGTATGATCGACGCCCAGTTTGACTTCAATATCTATCACACCACGCGTGATGTGTTGCTCGAGAATCGCCCGATGGCCGACATCGTGAGTGAGGTGAAGCGTTCGGCTGCCGCCTATGGTTTCCACCACACGATGGGTAACATCACGGGTAACCACGATAAACCGCGCTTTATCTCGTTGGCCGGTGGCGCTCTCTCGCCTTGGGAGCCCGACAAGTATGCCGGCTGGCACCGCACCGTAGGGGTGGGGGATCCCGTGGGTTATAAGAAGTTGGCCCTTATGCAGGCCCTCATTACGACCCTTCCGGGTGTTCCCTGTATCTATCAGGGCGACGAGTATGGTATTCCGGGTGCCAATGACCCCGACAACCGCTATATGATGGTATTCGACGGTTACTCCGAGATCGAGCAGCAGCAGAAGGCTCTCACCAAGGAGCTTGTAGCCCTGCGCCGTGCCCAGCTGCCGTTGATCTATGGCGACCTGAAGACGCTCCATCTGGAGGGTAATCTCTGGGTATTTGCCCGTGCCTATATGGGTGAGTATGTGGTAGTGGCAATCAATAACGGCGCCGAGGCCCAGGAGGTTAAGGTGCAGCTTCCGGCCTACTTTGCCGAGCAGCCGCTCCACACGCATTTCGAGAGCGGATCGAGTGCCGAGCCCGGCAGCCTCACGCTCCGTCTGGCTCCTTACGCCTTCGAGGTGATGACCCCGAACCAGGAGTAGCCTCAACCCGGCTTGAGAAAATAGCAAGAAAAGGGAAAGAAAAATGATAAAACCTCAATAAAGATGAAAAAAATGCTCTTTTTCTGCGCATTAGTGGCTCTGTTGGTAGCCGCTTGCGCCCCCAAGCAGGAGGCTCCTGCTTCGGCCCACCCCGAGTGGACCTACAACACGGTTGTCTATGAGATGAACATCCGCCAGCTCACCCCCGAGGGAACCTTCAATGCCGCTGCCGAGCGCCTGCCTTTCCTCAAGGAGTTGGGTGTGGATATTATTTGGTGTATGCCGATCTATCCCATTGGTGAGAAGCAGCGTAAGGGTTCGCTTGGCTCCTACTACGCCATCTCGGACTACTGCGCCGCCAACCCCGAGTTTGGTACGATGGAGGATTTCGAGGCCTTCCTTGCCAAGGCACATGAGTTGGGCTTGAAGGTTATTCTCGACTGGGTTGCCAACCACACCTCGCCCGATGCCAAGTGGACGGTCGATCCTACCTGGCACCTGCGCGATGCCGAGGGGAATACCCTGGTGCAGTACGACTGGTATGATATTGCCCGCTTGAACTATGAGAACCAGGATATGCGTAAGGCGATGACCGAGTCGCTGCGTTTCTGGCTTGCCAAGGGCGTTGACGGTTTCCGTTGCGACGTGGCCGGCGAGGTGCCGACCGACTATTGGCAGGCTGCTTGGGCAGAGCTCACAGCCGACTATCCCGAGATCTACCTCTTGGCCGAGGCTGAGAAGCCCGAGTTGCACACCGACGGTGGTTTCCAGGCCTCCTATGCCTGGGAGTATCACCACATCCTCAATGCGATTGCCAACGGTGGCAACGGCTCGGTGAAGAATGTAGCCGGCGACGGCGAGATTCAGTCGGGTGTCAAGACCCTGGCCGATCTCAAGGAGTATATTGCCCGCGATGCCGAGCGTCATCCGGCCGATGCTTTCCGCCTGATGTTCACCTCGAACCACGACGAAAATTCGTGGAATGGTACGGAGTTCGAGCGTATGGGTGAGGCCGTGAAGGCAATGACGCTGTTGAACTACACGCTGCCCAACGGTCAGCCGCTGATCTACACGGGTCAGGAGTATGGCTACGACCACCGTTTCCTCTTCTTTGATAAGGATCCGATGCCG
>CAZRJU010000189.1:0-2021 GCA_964600455.1 uncultured Alistipes sp.
GCGGTAGAGGTCGCAGAAGACCTGAATAACCCCTTCGGTGCGGGCCTCATCCATCGTAAAGCAGGTGCGCTCCCAGTCACACGAGGCACCCAATTTACGCAACTGCTTGAGGATCACACCACCATACTGCTCCTTCCAGGCCCAGGCATGCTTGAGGAACTCCTCACGCGAGAGATCGCTCTTTTTGATCCCCTCTTCGGCCAACTTGGCCACCACCTTGGCCTCCGTGGCAATCGAGGCGTGGTCGGTACCGGGAACCCAGCAGGCGTTTTTACCCTGCATACGGGCGCGGCGCATGAGCACATCCTGTAACGTGTTGTTGAGCATGTGGCCCATGTGCAACATACCGGTTACGTTGGGGGGTGGAATGACAATCGTATAGGGCTCACGCTCATCGGGTTCGGAGTGGAACAGCCGGTGCTGCATCCAGTATTCGTACCATTTGGATTCGATCTCCTGAGGGAGATATTTATCTGCTATCGGCATACTTTATGGGTTTTGCATTTCGTTTGTAAGGTGCAAAGTTATTAACAATCTCTCAAAAGAGAAAATAATTCTGCGTAAAATTACCTATCTTTGCCCCTGTGTAGAATTGAAAGTTATGAATAAGAAAGATAAAATAGAGGCGATCGAGATCGAGGATATTGGGGCGTTGCCCGAACTCTTCGACGGGAAGCATCGCATCATGCCGATTGTAACGACAACGGACAACCCCTCTGAGGAGACCCCGATCCCGGAGGTGATTCCCATTTTGGCCCTGCGCACCTCGGTTCTCTTCCCGGGTGCCGTTACCCCGATTACGGTGGGGCGTGAGAAGAGTATCCGCCTGATCAAGGAGGTGAGTGCCTCGTCGGGTATTCTGGGTGCTGTCCTGCAGAAGGAGGGCGAGGTGGAGGATCCCGCGCCCGATGATCTCTACAAGGTGGGTACGGCTGCCCGTGTGATCAAGGTGTTGGAGATGCCCAACGGCACCTTCACGGTGGTACTTAACGGTCTGGAGAAGATCGAGGTGGGGGAGTATGTGTCGACTGATCCCTACCTGAAGGCGACCGTACAGCCGTTGCGCGATTCGTCGGTGGCCGAGATCCACAGCATCGAGTTCGATGCCTTGGTGGATTCGATTCGGGATGTTGCCTTGGGCCTGATCAACCTCTCGCCCACGCTCCCGAAGGAGACCGCCTTCCCGATCAAGAATATCGAGTCGAAGCAGGGCTTGATCACCTTTATCTGTACCAACCTCGACTTTGAGGATGAGGATCGCCAGGCCCTTTTGGAGGCTCCGGGCCTCTTGGCGCGTGCCCGCAAGTTGCTTGAGATTCTGATCCGCAACCAACAACTGGCCGAACTCAAGAACGAGATTCAGGAGAAGGTGAAGCAGCAGATCGACCAGCAGCAGCGCGACTACTACCTGCAACAGCAGATGCGTACCATTCAGGATGAGTTGGGCGATAATCAGGACGAGGAGATCAACCGCCTGCGGGAGAAGGCCTCCAAGAA
Source organism: uncultured Alistipes sp. (assembly GCA_964600455.1). GTDB lineage: Bacteria > Bacteroidota > Bacteroidia > Bacteroidales > Rikenellaceae > Alistipes. Next base: position 1,498 of record CAZRJU010000189.1, read on the forward strand.
GGAGTGGCCCGAGCGTGTCGGGGAGCTCTTTGAGAAGGAGGTGCAGAAACTCGAGCGCCTGAATCCGGCTGTGGCCGAGTATTCGGTGCTGGTAACCTACCTGGAGTTGATGCTTGAGTTGCCTTGGAATGTGATGACCAAGGATCGCCTCGATCTGGAGGCGGCTCGCCGTCAGCTCGACGACGACCACTTCGGCCTGGAGGAGGTGAAGGATCGTATTCTGGAGCATCTGGCCGTTATCAAACTCAAGGGGGATTTGAAGTCGCCCATTCTCTGCCTCTATGGCCCTCCGGGTGTGGGTAAGACCTCGTTGGGCAAGTCGGTGGCTACGGCCCTCGGCCGCAAGTTTGGTCGCATTGCCTTGGGTGGCTTGCACGATGAGGCCGAGATTCGCGGCCATCGCCGTACCTACATCGGAGCCATGCCCGGTCGTGTGATCGAAACGATCAAGCGTTGCGGCTCCTCCAATCCGGTGATTATCCTCGATGAGGTGGATAAACTCTCGGTCTCGAACCACGGCGACC
>CAZRJU010000190.1:0-2014 GCA_964600455.1 uncultured Alistipes sp.
GCACAAGCACGGCATGCGCGTACACGGTTCGCTCAACATCTTTGCCGGCGGCCATATCTTCTTCAACCGCGGTATCATCTTCAACGAGCACCCCGAGTGGCAGTCGATCGTCTATCGTCCGGATGGTTCGCTTGTACCCATCGGCGAGATCAAGACGAACTACAACGGCATGCTCAACCCCTCGAACCCCGAGGTGCGTGAGTATCAGAAGAATATCCTGGTGGAGTTCGCTACGCGCTACCCCGATGCCGATGCCATCATCTTCGACCGTCTGCGTTACGACAACATCACCTCCGACTTCTCGCCCCTTTCGCGTGAGCAGTTTGAGGCTTGGAGCGGCATCACGCTCGAAAAGTTCCCCGAGGACATCCTGACCTGGGCTGACGAGAAGAACTGGAAGCCCGGCAAGTACTTCAAGGAGTGGGTTGAATGGCGTGCCACGGCGATCAAGAGCTTCGTTGAGGAGGCTCACGCAGCCATCCATGCAGCCAACCCCAACATCCTGATTGGCGACTACACGGGCGCTTGGTACCCGACCTACTACCAGGTGGGTGTTAACTGGGCCAGCACGCAGTACGACCCCTCGGAGCGCTATCCCGACTGGGCTTCGGAGAACTACCACAAGACGGGTTATGCCGATCTGCTCGATATCTACATGACCGGCCTTTACTACACGGTCGTAACGAAGGATGAGATGGATGCTTCCCAGGGCCGTGTGATCGGTCAGCGCACCGAGGCCGGTATGGATCCCAACGACCTGACCTACTGCTACACGGTAGAGGGTGGTGCCGAGATCGCCGAGGCGATCACCTGCGGTGTGGTTCCCGTTACCGGTTCGCTCTATGTGGATCAGTATGAGCAGGATGCCGAGCAGTTTGCCAAGGCTGTACGCCAGGTAATGAAGAGCTGCAAGGGCGGTCTGATGATCTTCGATCTGGTACACATTGTTGACCGCAACTGGTGGGATCTGCTCGAGCAGAACATCAAAGCCGAAGAGTAACTTACGCAAATCACAAACTTAAAACTAAAATAATTATGAATCACTTATCCCAATTAAGAGGGGGGGGGAAATGGCAGCAGAACCTGTTGTCGATCCTCTGCGCTCTCTTCGTGGTTTTGAGTCCGAGCCTGGCTTGGGCACAAAACGCCGTAAAGGGAACGGTCGTTGATGAGACGGGAGCTCCCGTCATCGGCGCAACCGTTGTCGTTCCGAACACCCAGGTGGGTACTTCGACCGACATTGAAGGTAACTTCTCCCTCTCAAACGTGAAAGTGGGCGACCAGCTGCTGATCTCGTTTATCGGTATGCAGAGCCAGACCGTAACCGTTACTTCGGCTACTACCCACCTGAACATCACCCTTAAGAACGACACCGAGCAGATTGACGAGGTTGTGGTTGTAGGTTATGGTGTACAGAAGAAGGCCTCGGTAACGGCGGCTATCTCGCAGATCTCGGGCGATGAGCTTGAGAAGGCGCCCATAGGCGACGTAACGAACATGTTGGCCGGTCGTGTTGCCGGTGTAACCGCTGTGCAGACCTCGGGTCAGCCCGGTGCCGACGGTTCGTCGCTGATGGTGCGTGGCCAGTCCGTACTCTACATCGTAGACGGTGTGCCCCGTGACATCAACCAGATCAACCCCGAGGATATCGAGTCGGTTTCGATTCTGAAGGATGCCTCGGCTGCCGCTGTGTATGGTTTGGATGGTAACACCGTTATCATCGTGACCACGAAGCGCGGTACGAAGGGCGACTCGACGATCTCCTACAAGGGTACGTATGGTATTAGCCAGAATGCCAACCCGCTGCAGTTGCTCGACGGCCCGGGTTATGCCTACTGGTACAACCGCGCCCTGGAGCTCGATGGTCGACAGCCGATCTTCACGGCCGACGTCGTACAGGATATGATCAACGGTCGCAACGGTTGGGGCAACACCAACTGGTATGACAAGGTGTTCGGCACCGGTACGACCATGTCGCACACGATCTCGGCCAACGGTGGTAACGACAAGATGA
>CAZRJU010000191.1:0-2004 GCA_964600455.1 uncultured Alistipes sp.
GCAATCCGACCAACCGATTTATTCTAAGCGAGTTATCTTTTCTTGCAAAAGTTACAGAAACAAATCCACAATCCCCAAATTTCGCCCCAAAATAGCATCTTTTCCTCTGCTTTGTCAAAAAAACGTCGGGGAACTTCGTCGTAATCAAGAATCAGACACCGAAGCGAAATAGCCCGCAGAAAGAAAGATCCGACCCGACAAGCAATACTGTCGGGTCGGATCTTAAATTGTGGCAAGTAGCGCTAAAACTTCCTTACGGCGCGGACAAGGAAGCGAATGCCGCTCTTCTTGAGAGGCTCGACATAGGGTGGTTCGACCGACATGTGGCCTGCAAGGGCATTGGCCTCGTCCTGCTCGGTGGAGGAGAAGTAGTAGTTCATGCGATCGAGACGCTTGCCGCCATGCTCCTTGAGCATGCTGTTGAAGCGGTTGCGCGGGGCGCGGTTATAGACCGTGCGGGCTCCGCCATTGAAGTTGAAGGCGATATTGAGCCACTCGTCGATGGCGGGAAGATACCACCCCTCACCTAAGGCACGGCACCAGGCAAAGGCGGGGAAGTCGCTCCAAGCCCCCTTGCCGGCCTCGACATAGGCCTCGACAGCCGCCATATTGAGGGCTCCGTCGCTCTTCGCATCGGCCCCCACAAGGCGCAAGTCCCCCTTCTCATAGGTCGACCAGTGGAGGGTCTCCTCCTCGAGCGAGAGCACTAAGCCATGCTCTCCCCCGGGCTCGATATGGCAGACAACCCCCTGCACGCCATCTACATCGTAGAAGTCGCCTACGGCATAGGTGCGCGGATAGTAGCGTACAGGCTCCCCCGTGGCGGGCTGCGACGGCTCGGCCGTGGCGATCGTCGGGGCCGGCTGCTGCGGAGCCGCCGGGGCCGGAGGCGGAGTCGTTTCAGCTCCCTCGGCGGGGGTAAATTCGTCCCGCTCCCCGTTTTGGTAGAGGATGTAGCGAATATCCTTCGCGGGAAGGATATAGGTGGGGCCGTCGGGATTGGAGAAGCGCTTGTAGCGCACCTCATCGGGAGTGATCTCCAACACACGGGCCTCGATGGTTTGGTCATTCAGGCGGACAATGCGATCCTGGGCTCGAAGGGTAACAATACCCCCCAGGAAAAGCAAGAGTAAAATGGCTCGCTTCATGGCTGTAATGATTTTCTAACTTGACAAAGATAGTGTTTTTTTTCAAAAAGCGCTCGGCCGAGGGGTATTTATGGCCTCGATCTGCCAAAAAAGTGTTATCTTTGCCCGACATAGTGCCCAAAGGGCTCCTCGCTGTGAGGTGCTCGGGCCAACATAAAACCAAATAAGATGGGATTTTTTGACCTGTTTAAGAAGCGCCCCGAGAAGAGCGCCGATACCCCGCAGCCTGCCCCCGAGCAGGAGGCTGCCACCCAAGCCGACGACCGGCAAGCCTTGGAGGCGGGCCTCGAAAAGACCAAGACGGGCTTCTTCTCGAAGCTCGCACGTGCCGTGGCCGGCCGTTCGACGGTGGATGCCGATGTGTTGGACGACCTGGAGGAGGTGCTCATCACCTCCGACGTGGGAGTCGACACGACCGTAAAGATCATCCGCCGCATCGAGGAGCGCGTAGCCCGCGACAAGTATATGAATACCTCGGAGTTGCAGTCGATCCTGCGCGAGGAGATCGCCCTATTGATGGAGGAGTCGCACCGTTCGGAGCAGGATTTCGGCATCGAGGTAAAACCCGGCATGCCCTATGTGATGATGGTCGTTGGCGTGAATGGGGCCGGCAAGACCACCACCATCGGCAAACTCGCCGCACAGCTCACCAAGGCGGGCCGCAAGGTCTACATCGGAGCGGCCGACACCTTCCGTGCCGCCGCCATCGACCAACTCGCCGTATGGGCCGAGCGGGCCGGTGCCACGATGATCCGCCAGGAGATGGGAAGTGACCCCGCCTCGGTGGCCTTTGACACGCTGAAGTCGGCCGTAGCCAACGGTGCCGAGGTGGTTCTGATCGACACCGCAGGCCGTC
>CAZRJU010000192.1:0-1948 GCA_964600455.1 uncultured Alistipes sp.
CCCATGCGGTTGAGCATCTTGCAGAGCTGTTGCAGGTAGGGCTCGCAGGCGGCATTGTAGATCGTCGTCGTGCCTTTGGCCAGCACGGCAGCCATCACGATATTGGCTGTACCCGTTACCGAGGCCTCGTCCAAAAGCATGTAGCAACCCTTCAGCTCCTTGGCCGAAACCTTACCTCCGGCAAAGTCCACCTCGGCGCCTAACTTTTGGAAGCCGAGAAAATGGGTATCCAGGCGACGACGGCCGATCTTATCACCGCCGGGCTTGGGGATGTAGGCCACACCAAAGCGGGCCAACAGCGGGCCGAGCATCATCACCGAGCCGCGCAGACGGGCCCCGCGACGACGATAGTCCTCGCTCTGGAGGTAGTCGAGATTGATATCCGAAGCCTCGAAGGCGTAACTATCCTCCGCAAGACGCTCCACCTTGACCCCCATCGCCTTGAGCAGCTCGATGAGTTGCAGCACGTCCAGAATCTGGGGCACGTTCTTTACCACCACCCGCTCCGGTGTGAGCAGTGTGGCACACAAGATTTGCAGAGCCTCGTTTTTGGCTCCCTGTGGGGTGATCTCTCCCGAGAGGCGATGTCCGCCCTCAACCTGAAATATTGCCATCCTTCGTATGGGTTGCGAATTAGTCTACCAAAAGTAAGGAAAAATCCCGAAATGGCCAAATAATTTTCTCACATCCCTTTTGCGGCTCACCTCTTCAGAGAATAAAAACTGCGCCTCCATTGCTTGGAGACGCAGTTTGTCGGAATAAAAGTTGGGTAATGCCCCGTAGGAATTACTCCTCAGGGGTGTAGCTTGCCGGGTAGTTTACGGTTACGCCATCGAGTTCCGTGATCGGGTTGACACCATACTGATCACCTCCGATTAAGCCATTGAAGGGCAGGCACAGCATATGATCGGTACACGTATCCCCATGCCCCTCGGCATTAACATCCAGACCACCATAGGTAAAGCCCGGCTCTACGCGAGTGTAGCGGGAGCCGTTGAAGCCATAGCAGTAGTGGTAATTCATCCAATCACCAAAGTTTACGGTAACATCCTCGCATGTAATGTTATACTGCGACAAATCGGGATAATTGCGACCATCGATCGTGGTTGTTTTCTCGCAGCGACCAATGAGCATGCCGCTCATGCGATAGAGGTAGTACTGATAGGAGGCTGTAACATCGTTATAGACATCCAGACGGCAAGAGATCTCCACATGCTCAAAGTGGTAGGTTGCCCCCGGCTCGGCCTGACCTACTACGCCACCAACCGAAGAGTCGAACGAACCCCACAAACCGCCAATCACCACATCCGAGCCGATCTTGATATTCCTAAAGGTGTAGTCGCCTGCACCCGACCAACCGATGATGCCGCCTATGCCGTTGTTGTATGTGCCAATCTTACCGGACTTAATCTCGATATCTTCAAATAGACAAGTGCCCGTTGCACTACCGGCAATGAACGAAATATCACCACCTTCGACCTGGGCCTCAAGATCCTCAAGTACCACATTCTTCACCGTGGCACTCTCCAACTCCGAGAAGAGACCGATAGAGCCATACTGGCCCCACTCATAGCCCATATCCCAGCCACTCTGGTAAAGGTTGGAGATGGTTTTGCCATTTCCATCAAAAGTGCCCTTAAAGGGCTCGCAGATCAGACGATTTCTGCTGTCTCGTTCGCCCGTTGAGCCGATAGGAGCAAAAGAGTCGCCCATCGTCTTCACCTCGGACAGATCTATATCCGTGTTCAGTTTGATTGTCTTGCCGGCAAAGCCATCGTTTTCGCTTAGTTGGGTAGCAACCCACGCCAACCCCTCATCGGCCGTAATCAAATAGGTAACACCATCATCAAGCAGAAGAACATCTGCTGCGATTTGAGTACCTTGAGGCATCTCTTCGTAATCCTCGGTCGAACCCGTAACATCCTCCTCCTTAACCGTGATGTTGAAG
>CAZRJU010000193.1:0-1930 GCA_964600455.1 uncultured Alistipes sp.
ACACCAAGACCAACCTCTTCAAGCGCATGAACGCCGAGTGCGGTGCCTGCGAGGGGAAGATGCATCTGGCCCGCATTGCCAAGGAGCAGAACCTGGATGCCGTTCACGATACGGTTCACGAGATGGCCAAGGATGAGGCGCGTCACGGTAAAGGTTTTGAGGGACTTTACAACCGCTACTTCAAGTAAATTTCAGGTTGCCGCAGGGGGGGGGTCTCTCCCGGCATAAACAGGGGCTCGAATGGGGTGCAGGATTTAGCACCGGCCATCCGAGCCCTTTCTCATTTCAGCCAACGCGCGAGTTGCTCACCAACGAGCCGATAGCCCCATTGGACTGCGCGGGCTACATCGTAGATCGTATCGAGGCGGGAGGCTACTTGGCGGAAGGCCTCATGAAGCGAAAAGAGGTAGACCACAGCGGCAATCAGCGCAAAGACCCCGCCCGTTAAGAGGAGTGCTCCCGTCATCGACGACATCATCTCGGCAAGCCACACCACAAAGGCGACCACCATAAGCAAGAGGGCGATCAGGGCCGAGAGGGCAAAGAGGATCAGGGCACTCCCGAAATGGCGGTTTGAAGAGCTGCTATCGCGCATCGCAGGCTACTCGTTAGGCTCGCATTTACAACGCACCTTGTCGATCTCCTGGCGCATCTTCTCCATCTCGCGATCAAAGCGTTCGCGGATGTTGTTTCGCAACTCGGGGCCCGACTGCGGTGTCAGGAGCATGGCCAAGGCCGAGCCGATAATCATCCCTCCCAAAAGGGTGGTCAAGCAAAGTGTTGTCTGTTTCATAGTCGCATAAGTTTTAAGATTACACTCCACCTTATTGCAAACTTCGCGCCGTTTTTCTATCTTTGTTCCATGGATTTTCTCAGAGAAGAGGGGGTTGCCTTTACGGGCCACCGCACCTATACGGGTGAAGCCGACGAAAGGCTGCGCGAGCGGGTGGAGAGGCTCTCAGCGGAGGGCTTCCGCCACTTTCTTACGGGGATGGCCGAGGGGTTCGATTTAGCGGCTGCCGAGGCGGTGCTGGCCGTGCGGCAAAGGTGGCCCGTGCGTCTTATCTGCGTGGTGCCCTTTCCGGGGCAGGCCAAAAGATTTTCCCCGCAAAACCGGGAGCGCTACCGGGTCATCCTGCAAGAGGCCGACGAGGTGATCACCACGGCACCGGCATACCACCGCGGCTGTTTCCTGCAGCGCAACGACTTCCTTGTCGAGCATGCGGCCCACCTGATCGCCTACTACAACGGCGAACCGAAGGGGGGCACTCACTACACGGTAAAGCGTGCCCAAAAGTTGGGCCTTCGCGTAGAAAACCTCCACCACGAGGCGAACGAACTCTTCCCCCCGAAGGATTTTGATTAACCCCGTAAATGATGAAGATATGCTGAAACACGTTGTTATGTGGCGTTTCAAAGAGGGCGCCTGCGGCATGAGCAAGCGCGAACATGCCCAATGGATGAAGGAGCACTTGGAGGCCCTGCCGGCCATCATTCCCGAGATTCAGAGCTTGGAGTTCGGGATCAACGCGCTTGCTTCGCCGGCGGCCTATGATGCCGTGCTGATCACCACCTTCCGCTCCAAGGAGGAGATGGAGCGCTACAAGAACCATCCGGCCCATGTGGCCATCAGCAACCACTGCAAGCAGGTGCGCGAGGAGCGCGTCGTGGCGGACTACTTTGTCGAATAAGCCGACAACACGAAAAAAGCGAGGGTGCCCATTGGTTTTGGGCACCCTCTTCGATTGGCAATTCTTGAATTACCAGTTGAGAATCTTCTTGAAGTCAAACTCCTCGGGATTGGCTACATACTGCTTGGCAGCCTCATAGTCCTCCTCCGTGATGGCGCAGATGATCGTATCTACCACAGCGGCAAACTTGTCGGAGTTGATATCCACCAAGCGGGGAGGAATCTTGCCCGTGGTGGGAT
>CAZRJU010000194.1:0-1920 GCA_964600455.1 uncultured Alistipes sp.
CGAAGTCTGCACACCGGTACGATGGTCTTTGACACGTCGATCGTCGAAAACATACGAACGAATTTGCGACCCCCACTCAATCTTTTTCTTCGAGGCCTCCAATGCTTGTTGGGTGGCCATACGCTTATCTAACTCTCGCTGATAGAGTTTCGAACGCAAGATTCGCATGGCATTTTCGCGGTTCATCAACTGCGAGCGGGTCTCCATGTTTTCGATCAGGAAGTCGATCGCTTCGCCCGTGTCGGGATCCTTGCTGTGGTAGCGCAGGCGCACGGCCGTCTCCACCTTGTTGACATTCTGCCCGCCGGCACCCGACGAGCGGAAGGTGTCCCACTCGATATCCGAGGGGTTGATCTTGATCTCGATCGTATCGTCGATCGCGGGCGAGACGAAGACCGAGGCAAAGGTGGTCTGGCGTTTGTTGTTGGCGTTGAAGGGGGAGAGGCGTACCATGCGGTGAACGCCGTTTTCGCTCTTGAGGTAGCCGTAGCCATATTCGCCCTCCACCTCGAAGGTGCAGGACTTCACGCCCACCTCGTCGCCCGGCTGGTAGTCGAGCATCTTGAGGCGGTAGCCGTGGGCCTCGGCCCAGCGGGTATACATGCGCAAGAGCATCGAGGCCCAGTCGAGCGCCTCGGTACCGCCGGCTCCGGCGTTGATGTCGACAATGGCCCCCAGTTTATCCTCCTCGCTGCGGAGCATGTTGCGCATTTCGAGCTTCTCTACATGCCCCAGCGCCTCGTCATAAAGGGCCGAAAACTCCTCCTCGGTGGAGATCCCCTCCCGGATAAACTCGGGCATCAGCTCCAGATCCTCGCACTCCCTGGCAATCTGCTCATACTCCACGATCCAGGATTTGAGCGAAGCCACCTGCTGCAATTGGCGACGGGCCGCCTCGGGATTCTCCCAGAAATCGGGCTCCTGGGTGCGCTCCTCCTCGTTTTGGAGGTCGATGCGTTTTTGTTCGATCTCCAAACAGCGGTAGAGCTCCTCCAAGCGCCCCTTGATCTGCTTTATCTCCTCGGCTCCAACCATCCCTTACTCAATCTCCCAGTCGTAACCGTCTTTGCGATCTTTTACGCGAATACCGATGGCAGTCAGTTCGTTGCGAATCTTATCCGAGGTGGCCCAGTCCTTGTTGGCCTTGGCCTCCATGCGCATCGAAAGGAGCATCTCCACCAAGGGGCTGACCAGATCCTTGCTGCCACCACTCGTGGCGGCCTTCTCGTTGCGCAGACCCAGGATGTCGAAGACATAGCGCTTGACGGTTGCCCGGAGAGCCTCCAAATCCTCGGCCGTGATCGTCTGCTGTCCCTCGGCCAACTGGTTGATCGTACGCACCCAGTCGAAGAGGGCCGAGATCACCATCGGCGAGTTCAGGTCATCGGCCATGGCGGCGGCACAACGCTCCTCGAGCTCCGCAACCCGGACTGTCGAGGTGGCCGCAGGTTTGATCTTCGAGAGGGTCTCCACGCCCTTCATCAGGCGATCCAAGCCCTTCTCGGCGGCTTGCAGGGCCTCGTTCGAGAAGTCGAGCGTCGAACGGTAGTGGGCCTGAAGCACAAAGAAACGGGTGGTCATCGGGGAGTAGGCCTGCTCCAGCTTATCGTGCGTGCCGTTGAAGAGCTGCTCCAAGGTGATGAAGTTGCCGAGTGATTTGCCCATCTTCTGGCCGTTGATCGTGATCATGTTGTTGTGTACCCAGTAGCGGGCCGAGTCGTGGCCCAAGGCGGCAGTCGACTGGGCGATCTCGCACTCGTGGTGGGGGAACATCAGATCCATGCCGCCGCCGTGAATATCAAACTCCTCACCCAAGTACTTGGTGCTCATGGCCGAGCACTCCATGTGCCATCCCGGGAAGCCATCCCCCCAGGGCGAGGGCCAGCGCATGATATGCTCGGGCGAAGCCTTCTTCCAGAG
>CAZRJU010000195.1:0-1872 GCA_964600455.1 uncultured Alistipes sp.
GTGAAAAGCACACCAGCAACAGTTTGTTAGGACACTTCAAGAAGGCCGGCACGACGCCCAAGCGTAAGATGGCCGAGTTCAAGGGGATGCCCGAGGTGAACTTAGGAGACACGCTTACGGTTGACATGTTCTCGGAGGAGGACTGGGTTGACGTAACCGGGATCTCGAAGGGTAAGGGCTTCCAGGGTGTTGTTAAGCGCCACGGCTTTGCCGGTGTGGGTGGTCAGACCCACGGTCAGCACAACCGTCAGCGTAAGCCCGGTTCGCTGGGTGCATCGTCCTACCCCTCGCGCGTATTCCCCGGCAAGCGTCTTCCGGGCCAGACGGGCGGTGAGCAGGTGAAGGTTCTGAACCTGAAAGTTTTGAAGGTAATTCCCGAGAGCAATCTGATCCTTGTAAAGGGTTCGATTCCCGGGGCAAAGGGTGCTTATTTAACCATTGAGAAGTAGTTATGGAATTAGCAGTATTAAACGCACAAGGCAAAGAGACCGGTCGTAAAGTAGCGCTTAACGACGCAGTCTTCGGCGTGGAGGCTAATGACCACGCTATCTACCTCGACGTAAAGCAGTATCTGGCTGATCAGCGTCAGGGAACTCACAAGGCAAAGCAGCGTAACGAGATCGCCGGTTCGACCCGCAAACTGAAGCGTCAGAAGGGTACGGGCGGTGCACGTTGTGGCTCGATCAAGTCGCCCCTCTTCCCGGGTGGTGGTCGCGTATTCGGTCCCGTACCCCGCGACTACAGCTTCAAGCTCAATAAGAAGCTCAAGCGTCTTGCACGCCGCAGCGCTCTCTCGTACAAGGCCCAGGCCGGTGCCATCATCGCCCTGGAGAGCCAGCAGCTCGAGGCTCCCAAGACCAAGAGCGTAGTAGCTTTGCAGTCGGCATTGAATGTGGCCACCAAGAAGGTGCTGGTCGTTCTTCCCGAGACGAATGTAAACTTCCAGCTCTCGTGCCGCAATATCCCCAACGTGAAGCCGATCCTGGCCCAGAACCTCAATACCTATGAGGTGATGAACGCCTCGACGATCGTCCTCGTAGAGGGTGCCGAGAATGTACTGAATGTAATGTTAGCTTAAAACGACAAGAAAGATGGAGATTATCATTAAGCCTATTTTAACCGAGAAAATGACGATTCAGGGCGAGAAACTGAACCGCTACGGTTTTATCGTTGACGTACGCGCTAACAAGTTGCAGATTCGCAATGCCGTTGAGCAGATGTATAACGTCGTTGTAACCGATGTAAACACGATCAACTGCATGGGCAAACTCAAGAGCCGCTACACGAAGGCCGGCCTGTTGGAGGGTCGTGCCAATAACTTCAAGAAGGCAATCGTAACCTTGAAGGATGGAGACAAGATTGATTTTTACAGTAATATCTAACGAGAGATGGCAGTAAGAAAGTTTAAGCCGGTAACCGCCGGTACGAGACATAAGATTATCGGCACGTTCGAGGAGATTACCTGCAACGTACCGGAGAAGTCGCTGCTCGAGCCTAAGAAGAGCACGGGCGGTCGCAACAATTCGGGCCACATGACGGTTCGCTATATTGGCGGCGGTCACAAGCAGATGTACCGTGTGGTAGATTTCAAGCGCACGAAGGACGGCGTTCCCGCTACTGTAAAGACGATCGAGTACGATCCCAATCGTACGGCTCGCATCGCCCTGTTGGTTTATGCCGACGGTGTGAAGAGCTATATCATCGCACCTAACGGTCTGCAAGTAGGTCAGACCGTAGTGAGCGGCCCGGGCGTAGCCCCCGAGGTAGGTAACACCCTCCCCTTGTCGGAGATTCCCCTCGGTACGGTTGTTCACAACATTGAACTCTACCCCGGTCAGGGTGCCGCCATGGCTCGTTCGGCCGGTTCGTATG
>CAZRJU010000196.1:0-1861 GCA_964600455.1 uncultured Alistipes sp.
AAACTTTAATTATTTTTGTATCAAATCCTGTAACACTTTTTTAGGACGATACATCCGGGCGAACACAAGGAAGAATGTTTCTAAAAAATTTTATTTTGATATTTTCGCGTAAAAAACATCGCAATCAGTTCTATATCAAACCATTATAGAAATACGTTCAAAAAATACCTTATAAAATTTATTTAAAAAGATTTGTTATATGAATAATTTTATTTAACTTTACGCAGGAATATAACTAAATTCACAGTATAAAATGAAGAACTTAACTTTTTTAACGCTGCTCGTGGCCTGTATCGGCCTCTGTTTCAGCTGCAAAGAGGAGACTAACCCTCAGTATGTCTTCCCTGATCCGCAGACGACGCCGACCGTTACCATCACTCCCGTGGAGAAGGGTACGGACTACGTCATCGTTCGTTTCCTCACCGCCTATGCCGATGAGTGTGCTTACTGCTACGCCGAAGGCGAGACCCTGACCAAGACCCTGGATCAGATTTTTAGCGAGGGTACGCTTCTGGCCGAGGGCCAGACGGAGGTGAAGATCGAGAATCTGCTCCCCGAAACGGCTTACACCTTTATCGCTGCTGCAAAAGATGAGAAAAACGGTTCGGTTTGCCCTCCCGTTACGGTAATCACGGCCAGCGATGCTCCGAAATCCAACTACCCCAAGAAGATGAGCTTCGAGCCCTTCGAGCGTACCTTCAGCGACGGTGGCGTAGCCAAGGGTTACATCGCCATCATCGACACGAAGGCCAACCCCAAGCTCAGCTTCGCCCCCACGTTGCTCGACCCCGCCAAGACCCCGACCGAGGCCTTTGAGCACTTCAAGACCCTGGGACTGGGTACTCCCTATGCCGTCAGCAACGCCGGTTACTTCTGGCAGGGTGCTTCGCTCAGCCTCTGCGTATCGAACGGTGAGGTAGAGTCGATCGCCACCGAGTTGGCTTATCCCACCAATGCCGCAGGCGAGCAGATCATCGCCTACCCCGTACGCGCCGCCCTGGGCCAGATGGCCGATGGCTCGATCGAGGCTACGTGGGTTTACTGCATCAACAACGTACCCTACTCCTTCCCCTCGCCACTGGATAACGACGAGACGACCAAGACCTTTATGTCCGCTCCTCCGACGGCCAACACCGAGGGTGCTCAGGTTTGGGAGCCTCAGCAGGCTATCGGCGGTGGCCCGATGCTGGTTTACAACAACGAGAATGTAGCCATGGAGTACTACTACCGTGAGATCATGGATACGGGTGGTACGGCCGGCACCTCGCGCCAGCCCCGTACGGCTATCGGCGGCACGAAGGAGGGTAAGGTGATGCTTCTGGTATGCGACGGTCGTGGCGAGAATGGCTCGAACGGTCTTACGTTGAGCGAGATGGCCGACATCTTCGTAGAGCAGGGCATGGATTACGCGATCAACCTCGATGGTGGTGGTTCGTCGGCAATCGTTGGTTATGACGGTGCCCTCTGCAACAACCCCAGCGACGGCAGCCAGCGTGCAGTTCCCACCGTTGTCGTATTTGCCGAGAAGGAGTAAGCGACAACCCCCTAACAGTGCTATATATATAAATAGGTATACGAATAGCTAAAATAACATGAAGAGATTTCAAATTTTACAGTGGGCTGTAGCCATTGCTCTCCTCTTTTCGGTGGGCAGTTGCATGAAAGCCCAGCAGACCGAGGCGAAGCGTGTCTACATGTGGGTAGATTGCGAAGCAAACTTTGCCCGCATGAGCTCGGCCGATTCGATCGCCTTCTATACCGAGAAGATGAAGTCGATCGGTGTAACGGACATCGTGGTTGACGTCAAGTCAATCATGGGCGAGACCCTCTATGACAGCCAGTACGCCCCCTATATGGCGGA
>CAZRJU010000197.1:0-1856 GCA_964600455.1 uncultured Alistipes sp.
CGCCATCAAGGTCTATCTGAATGGCTCTGAGATTATCTCCGGCCAGGATGCCCTGGTTGATGCTGCCACGAACGGTGGTACGGTAACCCTTAGCGAGGATGTAGTTTTGACTGATGGTCTGGTAGTGGCCCAGGGCGTTGAGCTGGTTCTCGACCTGAACGGCTTCTCGATCTCACAGGAAAAGGAGCAGAGTGGTGGCTTCTCGATGATCACGAATAAGGGTACGCTCACCATCAAGAACAGCGGTTCGATCGTTTATGCCGACAACGCCACGCTGAGCGCTGCCGTTAACTACGTATCGAACACGATCCAGAACAGCGGCACGCTGACCATCGAAGAGGGCGTAGAGGTGATCAACAACAGCAATGCCACGATCTCGGCCTACGGCTATCCCCACGCAATCGACAACAGCGGTACGCTGACGATCAACGGTGGTACCTTCACCAACAATGCCGACTATAGCTCGCTGCGCATCTGGTGCACGACCGACAACGATACGATCGTAACGATCAATGGTGGTGAGTTCAACGGTTCGATCGACTTCCACAACGTAAACGGTCAGCCCAACAAGGGAACTTTGACGATCACGGCCGGCACCTTCAATGCCGACAACTACACAAGAAGCGCAGTTCGTCTGTTGGGCTTTGGTGCCGATGTGGATGAAATCAACGCCTATATCTCGGGAGGTGAATTCAATGGTGAGATCGCCCTGAGAAACTGGTCGGGTGGCACCTTCAACTCACAGGTATTCTTCATCTCGGGAGGTAGCTTTGCCAACGATCCCTCGGAGTTTGTTGTAGAGGGATACGCTGCACTTGACAATGGCGAGTGGTATGTAGTAGGCTAGGCTGTGGCTACGGTTGAGAACCTGACCGAGGCGCTCAACAACGATAGCACCGTAAATGTTACGGCTCCCATTAACAACGGAAGCAATGTAATCGCCATCAACGACAACGATGTTGTGATGAACATGGGTGGCAACGAGGTTGAGGCCGGTGGTGATGGTACGAACAACTACGCTTTCAACGTATTTGGTTCGACCGTAGAGGTAAATGACGCCAACATCGTAGGTGCCGGCTTCGCCGTTTTGAACGAGTCGGAGGTAACGGTTAACAGTGGTTCGATTGCAGGTACGCCCGGCAAGTCGGGTCGCAACATGTTCTACGTAGTAGGCAACAGCACAGTAACGGTTAACGAGGGTACCTACACCTTCGACCGCACCTCCTGCTACTTTGTCTATGTTGATGCCGGTTCGACCTGCTACATCAATGGTGGCCACTTCGAGAAGCCCCTGGCCAACGACGCATCGAAGGATTCGTTTGTAAACAACGCCAGCACGGGTACCGTTATCATCACCGGTGGTACGTTCAACGTGGATCCCACCAAGTGGTTGGCTACCGGTTACAAAGCCGTTAAGAGCGGTAAGATCTGGACGGTTTCGGCCGAGTAAATTCCCGATCTAAAGCGATAAAGAGTGGGATCAACCCTTTTCAGGGCCGATCCCACTCTTTATTATTAAACAGGTACGCTATTTACGCACACCTTGCAGATAACGATCGATCAGGCGGGGCCAGGCATAGGCATTCAGGCTCTCCTCGGCCACCAACTGAAAACCCTCGATCGGGAGGGCCCCCACCACTTCCAGGCGATAGAAACGGGCGTGGAGCCGTTGGTGAGAGAGCAGATGGGGCGGCATATCAACCACCCCCTTCAGGTGAAAGGTGCGATCAGTGAGCCAGGTCGGGAGCTCCAACTCCTCAAACAAGCGCGACTCGGAGGTCTCGACAAGGGGAAATTCGTAGAGCCCCTGCCAAATATCGCGCCCTTCGCGGCGGCGGATCGGAACCTGCCCCTCG
>CAZRJU010000198.1:0-1808 GCA_964600455.1 uncultured Alistipes sp.
AAGAGCGGCAAGCCGTTTGGCAAAACGCTGCGCAAGGTCATCAAGTCCTACGGCTCGGACGCAGCGCACACGGCCATCCTTGGCGACCAGCTGCTGACCGACGTGTTTGCGGGCAAGCACATCGGTGCGACCGCGTTTTTGGTGCCGCCCATCAAGGACAAGACCACGGCCTTCTGGCGCATCAAGCGCGCGCTGGAGAAGCCGATCATCAAAAAATACGCAAAAAAACATCCCGAAGAAGCTGCGTGTGCGGCGTTCTGGCTCGACAGGAGGTAGAAATATGAGCTTTGCAACGTTTGGCCCGGGCGGAAACTGCGAATGGTTTTACGCCGAGGGCAATAAAGCAACCGTTCAAGCACCCGGATGGCTATCTGCCAAGGGGCTTGATTCCTACGAATACGAGGCGGGCAGGGGAGTCAACGCAAGCGAGGCGTCCTTGCGTGCCGTTGGCGAGAAGGCCAAGCAGTACGGCATTCATATGTCGCTGCACGCGCCTTACTTCATTTCTCTTTCGGGCACGGAAGAGGCAACGCGCCTCAAAAGCATCGATTACATTACCAAATCACTCTGGGCTGCCGAGCTGCTGGGTGCTGGAACCATCGTCATTCATAGCGGCAGCGCAGGCAAGATCAGCCGCGAGCACGCCATGGAGCTTTCCAAGGACACCCTTAGCAAGGTGGCCGAGGCGGTGGGAGACACCAAGATCAAGCTGGGCATTGAGACCATGGGCAAGATCAATCAGCTGGGCACCTTGGACGAGGTGATCGAGCAATGCAAGGTCGATCCCAAGTTCGTGCCCGTGGTGGACTTCGGACACCTGAACGCACGCGTGTGCGGAAATGCGTTTCCCGATGTGGATGCATACCGCGAGGTTTTTGACCGCATCGGTACGCAGCTTGGCGACGAGGTTGATCAGACCGTTCGAAGCCATCTCACGGAACTGGATACGGCTGATACCGAACAGACGCATATAGCCCTTCGGACGACCGGTGATCTTGCAGCGGTTGTGCTGGCGGATAGGATTGGAGTTGCGGGGCAGCTTCGACAAAGCGATCCAAGCCTCCTCGTGATCCATCTCACCGGCCTTTACCTTGGCAGCGATCTCCTCGCGCTTGTGCGCGTAACGCTTGGCGAGCTTCTCACGCTTCACCTCACGTGCCTTCATTGATTCTTTTGCCATAGTCGTTTAGTTCTTTTTAGCGTTCTTGAAAGGCAAACCGAACTCCTTGAGAAGGGCATAAGCCTCCTCGTCGGTCTTCGCCGAGGTTACAAAGGTGATCTCCATACCAAAGATCTTGGTGATCTTGTCGATGTCGATCTCCGGGAAGATGATCTGCTCGGTTACACCGAGGGTGTAGTTACCCTGACCATCAAACTTCTCGTTGATACCCTTGAAGTCGCGGATACGGGGCAGGGCCACAGCGATCAGACGCTCCAGGAACTCGTACATGCGGTAGTGGCGGAGGGTGACGCGAACACCGATGGGCATGCCCTTACGGAGTTTGAAGTTCGAGATATCCTTACGCGACTTCGTCTGTACGGCCTTCTGGCCGGTGATCAGGGTGAGCTCCTCCTGAGCTACATCGATGAGCTTCTTGTCGGCAACAGCCTGGCCCATACCCTGGTTAACAACGATTTTCTCCAGCTTCGGGCACTGCATGATGCTCTTGTAGCCGAACTGCTTCATAAGGGCAGGAACGATCTGCTCCTTATACTGGGTCTTGAGTGTAGGAATATAAGCTGCCATTATTTGATCTCCTCCCCTGACTTTTTAGCGTAACGAACTAATTTACCTTTGTCGTCTGCCT
>CAZRJU010000199.1:0-1750 GCA_964600455.1 uncultured Alistipes sp.
GTCGAGGAGGAGATCTCGCAGGGCGTAGGCCGTATTGCCGGCCACCTGGGACTCAGCAACCTGATTATGTACTACGATGCCAACAACATCCAGCTCTCGACTACCGTGGATGAGGTGATGTCGGAGGATGTGGAGGCCAAGTACCGCGCCTGGAACTGGCATGTATTGCAGGTGGATGGCCACAACGTGGACGAGATGCGCGAGGCCCTGAAGGCCGCACAGACCGAGACGGAGCGTCCCACGCTGATCATCGGCCGTACGGTGATGGGAAAGGGTGCTTTGGATAAGGAGGGTGCCTCCTACGAGAATAAAGTTTCGACCCATGGTCAGCCGCTCACGGCTGCCGGTGCCGATATTGCCCGTACGATCGAGAACCTGGGAGGTAACCCCGAGGAGCCTTTTGCCCTCTTCGAGGAGTCGAAGGAGGTCTATGCGGCTGCCCGTGAGCGCCTCAATGGTTGGGTGGAGCAGATCAATGCTGTCGAGAAAGAGTGGCGTCAGGAGAATAAGGAGCTGAGCCGCAAGCTCGATACCTTCCTTAAGGGTGAGCTCCCCGCTCTGGACTACCACAAGGTGGAGATCAAGGCCGACGGCCCCACGCGTGCCGCATCGGCTGCCGTACTGGGCTACTACGCCGAGAAACTCGACAATATGATTGTGGCTTCGGCCGACCTCTCGAACTCGGATAAGACCGACGGCTACCTGAAAAAGACCAAACCCTTTGTGAAGGGCGACTTCTCGGGTAAGTTCTTCCAGGCCGGTGTCTCGGAGTTGACGATGGCCTGTGTGATGAATGGTATGGCGCTGCACGGTGGTGTGATTCCTGCCTGCGGTACCTTCTTCGTATTCTCGGATTACATGAAGCCTGCGGTGCGCCTCTCGGCTCTGATGCGCCTGCACGTGATCTATATCTGGTCGCACGACTCGTTCCGCGTGGGCGAGGATGGCCCCACCCACCAGCCGGTGGAGCAGGAGGCACAGATTCGCCTGATGGAGCACCTGCACAACCACCGTGGCGAGCGTTCGATGCTTGTCTTGCGCCCGGCCGATGGTGAGGAGGCTGTGATGGCCTGGAAACTCGCTTTGGAGGAGCAGCGCCCCGTGGGCCTGATCTTCTCGCGCCAGAATATCAAGGATCTGCCCCCCTTGCACACGAGTCGCCGTGCCGAGGCCGAGCAGGTAATCAAGGGTGCCTATATCGTGAAGGATACTGCCAAGCCCCATGTGGTGATGTTGGCCAGCGGTTCGGAGGTTTCGACCCTGATCGACGGTGCCCAACTTCTGGAGAAGGAGGGTATCCATGTGCGCGTGGTGAGCGTGCCGAGCGAGGGCCTCTTCCGTGATCAGCCCAAGAGCTATCAGGATACGGTACTTCCTGCCGACATCGTGCGCTACGGCATGACCTCGGGGCTTCCCGTAACCATGCAGGGCCTGGTGGGTGAGCATGGTATGATCCATGGTCTGAATCACTTTGGCTACTCGGCCCCCTTCAAGGTGCTCGACGAGAAGTTTGGCTACAACGGCCAGACGGTTTATGAGGAGGTGAAGCACCTGCTTGGCAAGTAGGCTCTCCGTTTTACTCGCAAATTCCGATTTACACCCCCGCGACTACACCTCGCGGGGGTGTAATCCTTTATAGAATAGGGTACGCGGGAAAAGGAAACGATATGCAATTTTACACTTGGTGTAAAATTCCCTCTTTTTCAGCCGTTAGGCTGACAAAGTCCCCTGCCCGAGGCGGGGGATTTAG
>CAZRJU010000200.1:0-1688 GCA_964600455.1 uncultured Alistipes sp.
TATGCCCGATGCGCTGCGTGCCTGCGTGGAGCTGATGGAGGCCGATCCCGCCAAACTCGTACACCGCAACAGCTTCAACCTCGCCTCGATGAGCTTCACTCCCGAGATTATCTATGCCGAGATCAAAAAGCGTCTGCCCGATTTTGTGATGGACTACGATGTTGATCCCGTGAAGAAGGCGATCGCCGAGTCGTGGCCCAATTCGCTCGACGACAGTTGTGCCCGCGAAGAGTGGGGTTGGAAGCCCGAGTGGGACTTGTCGCGCATGACAGACGATATGTTGAAAGTCATCCGCGAGAAGTACAGAAAATAACAACAAACCTAATTTAATATTCTATGAAAAAATTGTTCCGTTTTATGCTGGTTGCCATGGCTGCCATTTTGGTAAGCTGTGGTGATGATTATGACGACACGGCACTGGTAGGCCGCGTTGATGATCTTGAGGATCGCGTAGAGGAGGTTGAGAAGCTCTGCCGCGAGATGAATACCAACATCTCGGCGTTGCAGGCCATTGTAGAGGCCCTGCAGGAGCACGACTACATCACCTCGGTTACCCCCATTACCGAGGGCGGTGAGACGATTGGCTACACGATTAACTTTGCCAAGGGTGAGCCTATCACCATCTACCACGGTGAGGATGGTCAGGACGGCCAGGATGGCAAAGATGGCCAGGATGGAACCAATGGTAAGGATGGTCAGGATGGCGTCAGCCCCGTATTGGGCGTGAAGCAGCACACCGACGGTCTCTACTACTGGACCATCAATGGTGAGTGGGTAAAGGATGCCGAGGGCAACATGGTAAAGGCCGAGGGCCAGGACGGTGAGGATGGCAAGGATGGCCAGAATGGTCAGGATGGTGCCAACGGAACCAACGGCCAGGATGGTAAGGATGGCGTTACTCCCCAGCTCAAGGTGGAGAATGGTGTTCTCTTCGTCTCCTATGACGAGGGTGCTACCTGGGAGGAGCTCGGCTCGGCCGTAAACGAGGAGATGTATATCTTCAAGAGCGTGGAGGAGTTCGATAGCTATGTGCTCTTCACCCTCTATGATGGTACGGAGATCATGGTGGCCAAGTATGTAGCCCTCACGGTAACCTTTGCCGAGGAGGATATGGCTCCTATGACGGTTAACTCCACGCGCGATATTCACTACACGGTGGAGAGCCCTGTGGAGAGCGTAGAGATCGAGGTGCTGAACTCGATGGATCTCGAGGCCGAGATCATTGCCGACGACGCTTCGATGAAGACGGGCGTTGTTCGCGTAACGACGGGTGCCGAACTCTCGACCGTAAGCAAGGTGGTTCTGCTCGTATCGGACGGTACGAAGGTGGTGATGAAGAGCCTCGTATTCGAGCAGCCTGGTCTGCGTGTGGAGGAGAATACCGCCAAGACGGTGGCTCAGGCCGGTGGTACCGTTGCCCTTGAGTTCTTCACCAATGTTGCTTGCGAGGTTGTGATTCCCGAGGAGGCTGCTGCTTGGTTGAGCCTGGCTCCCCAGACCTTGGCCATGGAGAAGACGACCATCGAGCTAGTAGCTGCTGCCAATACGACCTATGAGACACGTAGTGCCACGGTGAAGGTTCAGGCCCAGGAGGGTGAGCTTTCGGTAGAGTACACGATCTCGCAGGCCGGTATCATCAAGGCCACGGTTGCCGAGTTCTTGGCAGCAGCCGAGAGCGACGATGTGTG
>CAZRJU010000201.1:0-1677 GCA_964600455.1 uncultured Alistipes sp.
GGATGCCGTGGGGCGCATTGTGCGTTGCCGCGAGTATCTGGACAATAAGATGAAGTCGCAGAAGGAGCCGATCTATGGCGTTACGACGGGCTTCGGCTCGCTCTGCAATATCTCGGTGGGCGCCGACGAGCTCTCGCAGTTGCAGAAGAACCTGATGATGTCGCATGCCTGCGGTACGGGCGAGCGTGTGCCCAACGAGATTGTGAAGCTGATGCTGCTTCTGAAGGTGCAGTCGCTCTCCTATGGCCACTCGGGCGTGCAACTCTGCACGGTACAGCGCCTGGTCGACCTCTTTAACGAGGAGATCCTGCCGGTGGTCTATCAGCAGGGTTCGCTGGGAGCATCGGGTGATCTCTCGCCCCTTGCCCACATGTGCCTGCCGTTGATCGGCCTGGGCGAGGTGGAGTATAAGGGTCGGATCGTGAAGGCCGCCGACCTGCTCGGCGAGCGCGGTTGGGAGCCCATCGAACTGAAATCGAAGGAGGGTCTGGCTCTCTTGAACGGTACGCAGTTTATGAGCGCTTATGGCGTGTGGGCCCTTATCGAGGCCGAGCGCTTGAGCCGTGTGGCCGATCTGGTGGGAGCCCTCTCGTTGGAGGCTTTCGATGGCCGCCGGGAGCCCTTCGATAACTCGGTGCATGTGGTGCGTGCCCATGGCGGACAGTTGGAGACGGCGCGTGTGATGCGTGAATTGCTGGCCGGCAGTGAGCTGATCGCCCGCAAGAAGGTGCATGTGCAGGATCCCTACTCGTTCCGCTGTATCCCGCAGGTGCATGGCGCCTCGAAAGATACGATCGCCTATGTGAAGAGCGTGCTTACTACCGAGATCAACTCGGCAACGGATAACCCCACGATCGTTCCCGATGAGGACAAGGTGATCTCGGCCGGAAACTTCCACGGACAGCCCATCGCCCTACCGATGGATTTTCTGGCGATTGCGGTGGCCGAGTTGGGCAATATCTCCGAGCGACGCATCTATCAGCTGATCTCGGGTGAGCGTGGCCTGCCGAAGTTCCTGGTGGCCAAGCCCGGCCTCAACAGCGGCTTTATGATTCCGCAGTATACGGCAGCCTCGATCGTAAGTCAGTCGAAGGGTCTCTGTTGGCCCGCCTCGTGTGATTCGATCCCCTCGTCGCAGGGGCAGGAGGATCATGTGAGCATGGGCTCGAATGCCGCCACGAAACTCTATCGCGTGGTTTGCAACACGGAGCGCGTGTTGGCCATTGAACTCTTTAATGCGGCACAGGCACTGGAGTTCCGCCGTCCGGCCCGCTCGTCGGAGAAGTTGGAGAAGTTGGTGGCCGACTATCGCCAGGTGGTTCCCTTTGTGGATGACGATCAGGTGATGTATCCCCATATCGCCTCGTCGGTTGAGTTTGTGAAGCACCTCTAAACCGAGGCAGGAATGAAGTGCCTGATTCAAAATATCGGGATGCTCGTGGGGGTGTTGCCCGCCGGTGTATTGCGCAAGGAGGGGGCGGACATGAACGAGTTGGAGATGCTCGAGGGGGCCTGGCTCCTTTTGGAGGGGGATCGCATTGCCGATTATGGGCAGGGTGAGCCCCCCGAGGCTGACCGTGTGGTGGATGCTGCCGGAGGGTGGCTCTTCCCCTCGTTTTGTGATGCCCACACCCAATTGGTCTATGCGGGCAGCCGCGAGCAGGAGTTTTTGGATAA
>CAZRJU010000202.1:0-1647 GCA_964600455.1 uncultured Alistipes sp.
AAATGAGCATTTTGAGGGCGAGCGTAACGCAGAAATCACCTTGTTAGACAGCTTCCTTTCTTTAGCCCCCCCGACCAAGCTCTCCCATTTTGGGTTGCCGAAAGGTTGGACTTTACGATTTTTTCTTTACCTTTGCACCGAATTGGTAGGATTTGCCCTATTTTTTGGCCGCTTTTCCACATCGAGCCGCACGGTAGATCTGCCAACACCGATGCAAACTATAAACAATAAAGATTCAGGAACAATGGGAAATCTGTTACAAGGAAAGAAGGGTATCATCTTTGGTGCTCTCAATGAGCAGTCGATCGCCTGGAAGGTGGCCGAGCGTGCCGTGGAGGAGGGTGCCGAGATTGTATTGACCAATACGGCTGTTTCGATGCGTATGGGTACGATCAACGAACTGGCCAAGAAGTGCAACACGATCGTCATTCCGGCCGATGCCACCTCGGTTGAGGATCTGGAGAACCTCATCGACAAGGCCATGGAGCACTTTGGCGGCCGCTTCGACTTTATCCTCCACTCGATCGGCATGTCGCCCAACGTACGCAAGGGCCGCACCTACGACGATCTCGACTACGACTTCCTCTCGAAGACACTCGACATCTCGGCCATCTCCTTCCACAAGGTGATCCAGGTCGCACGTAAGAAGGATGCCATCAACGAGTGGGGTTCGATCGTAGCCCTGAGCTACATCGCGGCACAGCGCACCCTCTACGGCTATAACGATATGGCCGATGCCAAGGCCCTTTTAGAGTCGATTTCCCGCTCGTTCGGCTACATCTACGGCCGCGAGAAACATGTGCGCATCAACACCGTCTCGCAGTCGCCTACGCAGACCACGGCCGGTAGCGGCGTGCTGGGTCTGGGCGATCTGTTGGAGTTCTCGGAGAATATGTCGCCTCTGGGCAATGCCACAGCCGAGGATTGCGCCAACTACGTGCTGACGCTCTTCTCCGACCTCACACGCAAGGTGACGATGCAGAACCTCTACCACGACGGAGGATTCTCCTCGATGGGAATGAGCCGCCGTGCCATGAAGGTCTACCAGAAGGGGATGCGCTTCGACGACGTGAAGGAGAACAACTACCCCTTCGGAAAGGCCGAAGAGTAGCGTAATCAACATTCAACATTGAGGGCTCCGCTCTCTCGCATACAGGCGAGAGGGCGGAGCTTTTTGTATCATTATCGCTCTTTTTAGCCGGTATTCGCCCCCTCCTTCCCTTAAGCTTCCCTCTCCCCAACAACAAGAAGCCCGAACGGGCAGTACGTTTTCGTACTACCCGTTCGAGCTTTGTTTGAGATGGGCGGAAAATTCCGCTTACAATCGGAAATTAAGCGTATTTGAAGGTCGACTCGTCCGATACAGTCAACTTCTTACGCCCCTTGGCGCGACGCGCAGCCAACACCTTGCGGCCATTGGCGGTAGCCATACGCTGACGGAAGCCGTGCTTGTTGATACGCTTGCGGCGCGAAGGCTGATAAGTTCTTTTCATTGCCATAGTTATCTCGTTTTTTTATTGTTAATTCGCAATTCGCGGAGTGCAAAGGTAAGATGAATTTTCGGATTTACAAAACTTTCGCCCTTTTTTTTTGAAAAATCGCAGGATTTGCAATTATCTTGTAATTAGACGGTTATTCGGATTGCTT
>CAZRJU010000203.1:0-1647 GCA_964600455.1 uncultured Alistipes sp.
GCATTGATGCGTACCACGGGCTTCACGAACTCATCGGTAACTTCGGCGTCATAGGAGCGCTGCATAGCCTCCACCATATCGGTCGAAGCTTCGCCCACGCCACTGATCAGCAGGTCGTAGGCTACCTTCACGCGCTCCCAACGCTTATCACGATCCATGGCGTAGTAGCGGCCGATGATCGAGGCTACCGTGCACTTCGAGCCGGCAATATGCTCCTCCAAGGCGGCAATAAAGCCCTTGCCCGAGCGGGGATCGGTGTCGCGGCCATCCATGAAGCAGTGTACGAAGCTCTCCACGCCATAAGTGTTGGCAATATCGGTGAGCTTGAAGAGGTGGTCGAGCGACGAGTGTACGCCACCGTCCGAGACCAAGCCCATGAAGTGTACCTTAACTCCCTCCTTCACGGCATACTCAAAGGCGGCCTTCACCTCGGGGTTCTCCATGATGGAACCGTCGGCGCAGGCGCGGTTGATCTTCACTAAATCCTGGTAGACCACGCGGCCGGCACCAATATTGAGGTGCCCCACCTCCGAGTTACCCATCTGACCCTCGGGCAGACCTACATTCTCACCATCCGTGCGCAGCTCGGCATGCGGATACTTCTCCGACATGGCCGTCAGGTAGGCGGGCTTCATCTGCGCAATCACATCGCCCTTTCCCTTGTTGCCGTTTCCCCAACCATCGAGGATCATCAGCAAAACTTTGTTCGCCATAACTTATCTTATCGTTTTATTTTATTTTGTTTTGTTTTGTTTTGTTTTGTTTTGTTTTGTTTTTACCTCCTATTTCAGCTGCTCGCCAATGAGCTTCTTGGCCTTCTCGATCGCCTCACCAAGCCCGTTGGGATTCTTACCGCCGGCCGTGGCAAAGAACTTCTGGCCGCCGCCACCGCCCTGGATCAACTTGGCCGCCTCGCGTACCACCGCTCCGGCATCCACGCCCCGGGCCACGATCTCGTCGCCGAGCATCACCGTCAGGCTCACCTTGCCGGCCATCGACGAACCGATCACCATGGCTAAGTTCGGCTTGGCTGCACGCAAATTGTAGGCCAGGTTTTTGATGAACTCCGCCTCGAGGGTCATCTTGCCCACCACGAAGAATACACCATTCACCTCGGGGGTGTTCTTCAGGATCGTCTCGGTCATCGCCTTGAGCTGCTCCTTCTGCATGGCCTCTACCTCCTTGGCCAAGTTCTCGTTGTTCTCCACCAGACGCTTCAGGGCAGGTATAAGCTGCGTGTTGCCAATCAGGTTGTTGGCCGAAGCCAGAATATCCTGCGTGGTATAGACCAGCGCCTCGGCATGTTCGGCCGTTACGGCCTCGATACGGCGTACACCGGCCGAGATGGCGCTCTCCGATACGATCTTGAAGAGACCGATCGTACCTGTGGCCGAGGTGTGCGTACCACCGCACAACTCAACCGAGGTGCCGAACTTCACCATGCGCACCTTATCGCCATATTTCTCGCCGAAGAGCATCATGGCACCGGCGGACTCGGCCTCCTCCTTCGTGGCGGAACGATTCTCCTCCAGGGGGGAGTTGGTGCGTACCTTGCGGTTGACCAACTGCTCCACACGGCGCAGCTCCTCGAGTGTTACCTTCTGGAAGTGCGAGAAGTCGAAACGCAGGTAGTCGGGCGTAACGAGC
>CAZRJU010000204.1:0-1612 GCA_964600455.1 uncultured Alistipes sp.
CCTGATGGACGACATCATCGACCTGGAGCTCGAGAAGGTGGATCTCATCATCGAGAAGATCGCCGCCGACCCCGAGGATCAGGATATTCGTTCGGTGGAGTTGAACCTCTGGAAGAAGATCAAGGAGATGGCGCTCAAGGGTCGTCGTACAGGTCTCGGCATCACGGCAGAGGGCGATATGTTGGCCGCTTTGGGTCTGCGCTACGGTACACCCGAGGCGATCGAGTTTGCCGTAACGGTGCAGAAGACCCTCGCTGTGGAGGCCTACCGCTCGTCGGTGAAGATGGCAGCCGAGCGTGGCGCCTTCCCCATCTACGACAGCAAGAAGGAGGAGAAGAATCCGATGATCTCGCGCCTCAGAGAGGCTGCTCCCGAGCTCTACGAAGAGATGCTCAAGGTGGGCCGTCGCAATATCGCCATGTTGACGATCGCCCCCACGGGTACCACCTCCCTGATGTCGCAGACCACCTCGGGTATCGAGCCCGTATTCCGTGTGGCCTATAAGCGCCGCCGCAAGATCAACCCCTCGGATCAGGACGCCCACGTGGACTATGTGGACGAGACGGGCGAAAAGTTCCAGGAGTACAACGTCTACCACCACAACTTCGTGAAGTGGATGGAGATCAATGGTTACGATGTCTCGAACCTCGACTCGCTCTCGGATGAGGAGCTCGAGAAGCGCATCGAGGCTTCGCCCTACCACAAGGCTACGGCCAACGATATCGACTGGGTAGCCAAGGTGAAGATGCAGGGTGCCATTCAGAAGTGGGTGGACCACTCGATCTCGGTGACGGTGAACCTTCCGAACAGCGTCAGTGAGGCACTCGTGGCCGATGTCTATCGTACGGCCTGGGAGTGCGGTTGCAAGGGTGTTACGGTCTACCGTGACGGTTGCCGCTCGGGCGTGCTGATCGAGAAGAAGAAGGAGAGCGATAAGCCCAAGGAGAGCGTTGGAGGCAAGCGTCCCAAGTCGATTCCGGCCGATATTATCCGTTTCAAGAACGGCAAGGAGGATTGGATCGCCTTTGTCGGCATGCAGGAGGGTCGCCCCTATGAGATCTTCACCGGTAAGCTGGAGGAGGATGCCATGTACATCCCGCCCAAGATCACCTCGGGCAACATCATCAAGGTTCGTGAGGAGGATGGCTCGAAACGCTATGACTTCCAATACAAAGACCGTTACGGCTACACGAATACGATCGGCGGTATCTCCCGCCTCTTCGACGAGGAGTTCTGGAACTATGCCAAGCTCATCTCGGGCGTATTGCGCCAGGGCATGCCGATCGAGAATGTGGTATCGCTGATCGAATCGTTGCACCTGGACAGCGCCTCGATCAACACCTGGAAGACGGGTGTCGAGCGTGCTCTGAAACGCTACATCGTCGACGGCACAAAACACAAGGGCAAGTGCCCGAGTTGCGGCCAGGAGACAATGGCCTACCAAAACGGCTGTCTAACCTGCATGTCGTGCGGTTATTCGAAGTGCGGTTAATCGTTTTTCTCTACTTGAGGATCAAGGAGGTAGGCATTATCACCCTACCTCCTCTTTTTTTTAGGCTGTCCCGTCCTGAAATAGCGTTACACAAAAAAAGGTAAAGCTATGGAAGAAAAG
>CAZRJU010000205.1:0-1550 GCA_964600455.1 uncultured Alistipes sp.
TTGGCGAGGAGCCCTGGGAGGGGATGCCGCGCGAGATCACGGGCCTCAAGGTGGGGGTTGTGGGACTGGGCAAGTCGGGTGGTATGATTGCCGATGCCATGCACTTCTTTGGCGCCGAGATCGCCTACTTCGCCCGCTCCGAGAAGCCTTGGGCGGCCGAGAAGGGCTACCGCTTCCTGCCGCTTGAGGAACTTCTGGCCGAGTGCGAGGTGATCTTCTGCTGCCTGAATAAAAATACGGTACTGCTCCACGAGGCGGAGTTTACGGCCCTGGGCCACCGCAAGATCCTCTTCAATACGGGCCTTTCGCCCGCCTGGGAGGAGGCTCCGATGCTCCGCTGGCTCGACGGCGGCGACAACCGCCTCTACTGCGATACGCTCGGGGCATTGGGCGGCGAACACCTGATGCATCACCCCAAGGTGCGTACGGTCAACGTCTCCACGGGTCGTACCAAGCAGGCTTTCGATCGCTTGAGCGAGAAGGTGCTCGGGAATATCGAGAGTTATTTGAAGATGTAATCTTTTTTTTGCGATTAACAGAAAATGGCCGGCAGATCATTTTGAACTGTCGGCCATTTGTCTATTCGCGTGATTCTCTAAAAGACGATCGGCGAGACGATATTCTGCAATACGGCTACGGCTGACCAGCCGGCAATCTCCGGGGTGGCGCTATAGACATCCACCACGGCATGCACCTGCGGATTACGGATCTCGACTCGCTGGGTGTCGCCTCTGAAGTAGGGTGACGACTGCATCGTTACCTGCATCTTTTCGGGGCCTACCGAGGCCCGTGAGGCAGCTACCGTGACATTGACGCGCGTGGGGAATTGGGCAATAGCCTCTTTGGCCGTGCCGCGAAAGACCACCTGCTGCTGCTCCTGCAACTTTTCGTCGTAGACCGAGGTGCCGCGCAGGGCATTGGGGCCCTTCTCGTTGAAGAAGGTGGCCGTAGCGCCTCCCATCAGGGTCGCTGTGCGCAAAACATCGAAGCCGCCCGTGGCCCCCGATGCACAGTAAATGCGTTGGCCCTGCTCCTTGGCCGTTTGGGCCGCTTCGCGGTAGAACTCCTCGTCGGCAAAGGCTCCGATCGAGAGGGTGACGATCGAGCAGCCGCTCCGAAGGGTGGGCAGGCAGAGGGAGCGCATAGCGGCCGGTGAGGCCGCCTCGACAAGATAGTCGGGGCGGAGCTCCAACAGCTCCTCGATGGTTTGGCACGCCTTGCAGTTGATCCCCAGGGCGGCCAACTTCGTCGTGAGCTCTTCGGCACGGGCAAAGGTACGCGACTGGAGGCCTACCAGTTCATATTCGGGCAGTAGCCCCCGGGCCACTGCTTGGGCCACGATGCCGCCCAGACGGCCGCAGCCCACAATTACTAATCGTTTCATCGAAAAGGTTTTTTTACTAAAAAATCGCAGGATTTGCAATTATCTTAGAATTAAACGATTATTCGGGATGCTTGGAAATCGGGTAACGAGATAGCAACCGTTCGTATTTCTGAGTTCGTTATTGTTTTGCTTCAATGCCATAACTCTTGATGCCACAAAGGTACAA
>CAZRJU010000206.1:0-1541 GCA_964600455.1 uncultured Alistipes sp.
GCTTGTGGCACTCCTCGACATAGCTACGGAAGAGCTCGTTGGAGCCATAGCGGGGGTCGATATGGTAGTAGTCGCCACAGGCATAGCCATGGTAGGACTGAGCCGGCTCGTCGTCAACCAGAAGCGGGGTGGACCAGATGGCCGTAGCTCCCACCGAGGCGATATAGTCCAGGTGGTCGATCATACCCTGCAGGTCGCCACCATGACGGCCGAAGGGGTGCTCTCGGTTAGCCTCCTCGCGGCAACCCTCCACCGTGTCGATCTCGGGATCACCATTGGCAAAGCGGTCGGGCATCAGCAGGTAGATCATATCGGCCGTAGTGAAGCTCGTGCGCTCGCGCGATCCCGGCTTACGGTCGGCAATCTCGTAGGCGAGTTTGAAGTGCTCGTCGCCCTGTTTGAAGCCGAGGTAGTAGGTTCCGGCCTTGGCCGTAGGGGCCAACTTCACATCCACGAAGAGGTAGTTGGGGCTGTCGGCCTTATGCAGAGCCGTGATCGTAAGGCCGGCCGAGAGGCTCTCCACCTCATAGTTCGAGATCGCCTCGCCGTAGATCATCAACTGAAGCGGGGTCTGCATTCCCACCCACCACGAGAGGGGCTCCACGCGCTCGATACGGCCCTCATGGTCAGCTACCGTGACAAGATCGACCTGCGAAGCCGTCTGGCACGAAACAAGCAGTGTCATAAGCGTAAAGATAAAGATCAATTTCTTCATAATCAGCAATATAAGTTTTAGTCATTATTCGGTTTTTGCGTCAAAATACGGTAGCTCCAGGGGGCCAGATCGCGCTCAACCTGCCAGGGGAGCTCCACCTCTTCTCCGCTCATTGCATCGCAGTATCGGCCCGCATAGATTCCCGTACAGTAGTCGGCATGGATGGCATAGGGCGAGAGGTTCAACTCGGCTACCACACGGTTACCCTCCACTTCGCGCACCATCACCATCAGGCAATCCTCGGCATTGTTTCTAATCTCGATCACCTCACCTCCGAGCTCTCCCGAACGCAGGGCCGCATTGTCGCGTTTCAGGGCGATCAAGCGGCGATAAAGCTCCGTTGCAGCTCCTGCCTTATAGCACGCTTCGGGGATAGGATCGCGGTCGAAGAAGGCAAACGAGTGGTCGTAGCCCACCTCCTGACCCGTATAGATCAGTGGCAGCGACTGCGGCCAGAGGAACGTAAGGGCCGTCATGATCTCGCGGGCCTCGCCCATACGCTCAAACTCCGACCCCGACCAGGAGTTCTCGTCGTGATTCGAGGTGAACATCAGACGCACAGCCCAACGGGGATAGTTGGCTCGATCGCGGTAGAGCCAGTCGCGCAGCGGCCAAAGGCGACAACGTTGCCGGGCCACATCATTCATCAGGTGATGCACCTCCCAACCATAGCAAGCGTTGAAGGCCCCCTCATCGAAGAGGTTTTGCTCCTCGGCCTCGGCCAGAAGCACAAGGTCGGGTTTCAGCCCACGCAGTTTGCGGGCGGCCTCCTGCCAGAACTCGATAGGAACCAACATCGCCATATCGCAGCGAAAACCATCCACCC
>CAZRJU010000207.1:0-1541 GCA_964600455.1 uncultured Alistipes sp.
ACAAAAACTTTTCCCACGTTTGCAAGATACAAAAAGTTTTTGAAACGACCAAGAGCGGTGTGGTATTTTTTTGCCAAAATGGAAGAATTGGTTCGGAGATCGTCGTTTGCCGGGGGCAATATAAAAACCGAAGCGTGCGCCCAGTTCATTTTTGGGCGCACGCTTCGTGCTTTTATGCTCCCTCCCTTTTTACGGCCGGGCGGGGTGTGGCGGAGGGCTACTCCCGGCTCTTCTGGCGCATGGCCTCAGCGAAACAGTGGCGGCAGATAGGCTGGTAGCTGTCCTGCGCACCCAGGAGCACCTGCTTGTCGTCGACAATCAGGCGGTGAGAGTGGTGGGCTAAGTTGCCGCAGCGGACGCAGATGGCGTGCACCTTGGTAACATACTCGGCCGTAGCCATCAGAGCAGGCATCGGCCCGAAGGGCTTGCCTAAGTAGTCCATATCCAGGCCGGCCACGATCACGCGTACCCCGTTGTTGGCCAGTTGGCGGCACACCTCCACGATTCCCTCATCGAAGAACTGCGCCTCGTCGATCCCCACCACATCCACATCGGCAGCCATCAGCAGGATGGTCTGGGCCGAGTCGACCGGCGTGGAGCGGATGGCGTTCGAGTCGTGCGAGACGACCTCCTCCTCCGAGTAGCGTACGTCGATGCGGGGCTTGAAGATCTCGACCCGCTGGTTGGCAAACTTGGCGCGTTTCATGCGGCGGATCAGCTCCTCGGTCTTGCCCGAGAACATCGAGCCGCAGATCACCTCAATATATCCCTTCTTTGTTGAGTTCTCTAAAAACATAGTGTTATCTTCGGTTTACTATTCATCTAAACGGGTAATGCGCGCCCCTAAAGCGTTGAGGTGGCGGTCGATATCGCGTTAGCCACGGTCGATCTGGTCGACATTCTGGATGGTGGATACCCCCTCGGCCGACATCGCTGCAATGAGCAGTGCCACGCCGGCACGAATATCGGGCGAGGACATACGCGTAGCCCGCAGGCGGTGCTGGTGGTCGTGGCCGATTACGGTGGCACGGTGCGGGTCGCAGAGGATGATCTGGGCCCCCATATCAATCAACTTGTCGACAAAGAAGAGGCGGCTCTCGAACATCTTTTGGTGGATCAGCACAGCCCCCTTGGCCTGGGTGGCAACCACCAGGAAGATCGAGAGCAGGTCGGGCGTGAGACCGGGCCACGGAGCATCGGCAATGGTCATGATTGAGCCATCCATAAAGGTCTCGATGCTGTAGTGATCCTGCTGCGGGATGTAGAGGTCGTCGCCCCGCTGCTCGAAACGGATGCCCATGCGGGCAAACTGGGCGGGAATGATACCTAAGTTCTCGAACGAAACGTCGCGGATTGTCAGCTCCGAACGGGTCATGGCGGCCATGCCGATAAAGCTGCCCACCTCAATCATATCGGGCAACATTGTGTGCTCGGTACCCCCCAGCGACTCCACACCCTCGATCCTCAGGAGGTTGGAGGCGATCCCCGAGATCTTGGCTCCCATGCGGTTGAGCATCTTGCAGAGCTGTTGCAGGTAGGGC
>CAZRJU010000208.1:0-1489 GCA_964600455.1 uncultured Alistipes sp.
GTCTTCAGACGCAGGTAGTCACCCGAACGGTACCAGTGGGTCGAACCGTAGTTGTTACCACGCGACTCAAGCGACAGACGCGGGAAGTCGGCACCGGGATTCTCGGGAGTCCACGAGTTCTCTACCAGATAGAGGGGCGAGTTACCGCCGTGGTAGAAGGGCTTGGTCATCGCAGTGTGGTCCATACCAACACCATCGTAATAGCCGGTCAAGGCGATCGTCGAGCCCAATGCACCCTGGAACAGGAAGTTGAAGTCAATACCCTTCCAAGCCATATTGAAGCTCAAACCACCCGTAAACTTCGGGTACAAGCTCGTGCCTACATAGCCATTGTCCTGATCGTAGGTGATCTTACCATCACCGTTGCGGTCTACGTATTTGATGTCACCCGGGAGAGTTGTCTCACCAACCAACGTGGCCGAGTTTCTAATCTCCTCCTCGCTCTGGAAGAGGCCGGCGGAGATGAAGCCGAATACCGAACCTACCTCCTTACCCGTGAGTTTCAGGTAGTCGGGAGCATTGGCGGCATCACCCGAGTAGTACAGCCAACGACGCTTGGCATACGAACCCATGAAGCGGATGCCGTAGCTGAAGTCACCCTTGCGATGGTTGTGCGAGAGGGTAATATCGAAACCGCGAATATCCTGCTTGTTCTGGTTGTCGTAAGCGGGGTAGTAGCCACCCACCGAGGGAGGATAGGAACCCGAGGCGCTCGACAGCATGTCGTACTTATAGGTGTAGAATACGTCAGCCTCAATGCCGAGCAAACCGCCCCAGAAGGTAGCGTCAACACCGATGTTGTAGTTCAAGTTCTTCTCCCAGGTTACGTTGGAGTTAGCCACGGTCGAAGAGTACATGCTTTGATAGCCATTGCCACCGATTACTACAGCGTTGCCGTCCGAGATGGTCATCGTATTCAGATACTGGTAGGCGCTGATGGCCGACGTACCCGTCAAACCGATACCGGCACGCAACTTCAGGTTGTCCACCTTATCCGAGGTGAACCACTTCTCTTCCGAGATACGCCAACCGGCCGATGCAGCGGGGAAGAAGCCCCAACGCGAACCGTTCATACCCGAGAAGAGGTAGGTACCGTCGTAACGGCCCGAAAGCTCAACGTAAACGCGGTTGTCATAGTCATAGTTCAAACGAACAACAAAACCTACCTGACGCGAACGGCCACTCATACCGCCAATCGCACGCTTGTCGCTCGACTGGTCACCAAAGTTGAGCTCCGGCAGGTTCTCGAACAGCAGGTCATACATGCGACCGTAGTGGTTGTTGCTCTTCGTGTCGCGCGTCTCCAAAAGGGCTAGTGCAGCAACACGGTGCTTACCAAAGGTGTTGTCATACGAGAGCGAGGTCTGCGTAATACCGTAGTAGGTATAGTAGGAGGCCTCCTGCAACGAGTTCTGCGAGCCGAGTCCCGAGTAGGTGTTGCTCACCGAGTAGTTGATCTTGTTGATGTAGCCGTTCTCGTCGTAGGAGA
>CAZRJU010000209.1:0-1447 GCA_964600455.1 uncultured Alistipes sp.
TCGAGGGGTTATCCCCCTTGCGGGCGATCTTGTCAATCTCGTCGATAAAGACGATACCCCGCTCGGCCTTGGCCACATCATAATCGGCCACCTGCAAGAGGCGCGAAAGGATCGATTCCACATCCTCGCCCACGTAGCCCGCCTCGGTCAGTACCGTGGCATCCACAATGGTAAAGGGCACCTGCAAGAGGCGGGCAATGGTGCGGGCCATGAGGGTCTTACCCGTACCCGTGGGGCCCACCAGCACGATGTTCGACTTGTCGATCTCCACCTCTTCGCTCTTGGCCGTTCGATGCTCCGAGGCATAAAGCAGACGCTTATAGTGGTTGTAGACCGCCACCGAGAGGTAGCGTTTGGCCGCCTCCTGCCCGATCACATACTCATCGAGTTTGGCCTTCAGCTCCTGCGGTTTAAGCAGCTTATCGAGCGAGAAATCCACCTTGCTCTTCTCCTGCAGTTTAACCTGCTGCACCATCTCATGCCCCCGCTCCAGACAGCCGATACAGATCTGGGTATGAGGCTCAACCCCCTGAAAGAGGATACCGGCATCCTTACGCGAGGCTCCACAGAAGGAGCAGCGATCACCGTGGCCGCTTCCTCCCCCCTGATTATTTCCTTTACGTTGCGCCATAGCCTATTTTCTGCGGGTTAATACTTCGTCGATCAGACCATACTGACGAGCCTCCTCGGCCGAGAGCCAGTAGTCACGGTCGGCATCCTGCTCGATCTTCTCGTAGGAGGCTCCCGAGTGGTGAGCCAGAATCTCGTAGAGTTCACGCTTCGTACGCAGGATCTCGCGGGCCGTGATCTCAATATCGGAGGCCTGTCCCTGCGCCCCGCCCAGCGGCTGATGGATCATCACACGGGCATGCGGCAACGCCGAGCGCTTACCCGGCTCACCGGCCGTCAGGAGCACGGCACCCATCGAGGCTGCCAATCCCGTGCAGATCGTTCCCACGCGGGGGCTCACCAGCTGCATCGTGTCGTAGATACCCAATCCGGCCGAGACCGATCCTCCGGGCGAGTTGATATAGAGCTGAATATCCTTCTCGGGATCAACCGACTCGAGGAAGAGCAGCTGTGCCTGGATAATGTTGGCGGCATCGTCATAGATGGGGGCCCCGAGGAAGATGATACGATCCATCATCAGGCGCGAAAAGACATCCATCGTGGCGACATTGAGCGAACGCTCCTCGATGATGGTCGGCGATACATAGCCCTGCGCCACCGACTGAAAATTGTGCAACTTCAGGCTGCTGATCCCGCAGTGCAGGCGGGCATACTTTTCAAATTCGGACATAAAACAATCTCTCTGTTTTCCCGCCTTGGGCGGGTGTTACACAAAACGAACTCTGCAAACTTCACGCCCGCAGAGTTCGATGATTCCCTTAAGAGGGCGGATTAAATCTCTTTAGCCAGTTTGGCAAAGTCGTCGGCCGATACAGCC
>CAZRJU010000210.1:0-1344 GCA_964600455.1 uncultured Alistipes sp.
AAAACTTTAATTATTTTTGTATCAAATCCTGTAACACTTTTTTAGGACGATACAATATCAAAAAAAACTCCCCTGCACACCTTTTAAAGCGGCGGGGAGTAATCTGTATTAGGGTACCGTCTACTGCAGGAACTCCACGATAAGGGCTTCGCGCGGCCCGACAACGACCTCTTTGGTCATATCAATCTCCTCCCCGGTAAGCACATTACGGCCTATGCTGAGGTTGGCAGCGATCTCCTTATAGTTGTCCCAAGGTACAGTGCGCTTGCCTCGGGAGTTATTGATAAAGACAAAGACCGTATCCTGCTCATCATAGCGGAAGTAGGCGTAGGTATTGGAGCGGTCGGCAAAGTGGAGGGTCTT
Source organism: uncultured Alistipes sp. (assembly GCA_964600455.1). Lineage (GTDB taxonomy): Bacteria > Bacteroidota > Bacteroidia > Bacteroidales > Rikenellaceae > Alistipes. The sequence continues at coordinate 364 of CAZRJU010000210.1, forward strand.
GCCATGGTGGATGACGGGCTTGGTCTTACGCCACTGGAAGAGGCGCTGCGTGTAGTCGAAGAGCTCCTTGTGTACCCCCTCGCGGCCCTCGGGCGTAAAGTAGTTCTTCTCGTCGCCGGCCCAGCCACCGGGCATATCGACTCGCAGGCCGCCGTGGCCCCAAGCCATATTGGCCGAGGTGAGCATCAACTCCTCACCGTAGAGGATCTGCGGAATACCGCGCATGGTGGCCAGCATCGCCATCGAGAGTTTGGCGCGGGCAGGATTCTTCTTCACAATATCGCCGATACGCTCCGTGTCATGGTTGCCGGCAAAGATCATCATCTTCGAGAGATCGTGGTAGACGAAGTCGTGCGAAAGATCGTCATAAACACGGATCATGCCCTCTCCCCAACGCAGCGAATCGGTCGGCAATGCCGCGCAGATTGCATCACGCAACGGGAAATCCATGATGGCGGGGAGGTGCGAATCGAAGCCGTCCTTATTGGCATTACCCCCCTGCCAGTAGGCGAGCTGGGGGATAGAGCCCGTCCAGCACTCTCCCACAATATTGAGGTTGGGATACTCGGCAATAACCGCCTTACACCACTCGCTCATGGGCTTCTTCTCGTTGTAGGGGTAGGTATCGACACGCAGGCCATCCAGTCCGGCCCACTCGATCCACCACACGGCCCACTGCTTGAAGTAGTGCAAGAGGTAGGGGTTGTCGAGGTTCATATCGGGCATCGAGTAGTCGAACCAACCACTCTCCTGGATCGCCAAATCATGGGCCGAGGCATTGGGATCCATGTTGGTCGAGAAGATATTGTTGGTGCGGGTAAACTCGGGGAAGGTATGTACCCAATCCTCGAAGGGAAGATCCTTCATCCACCAATGGGAGATACCGCAGTGGTTGGTCACAATATCCATGATGACCTTCAGATCGCGCTTGTGGCACTCCTCGACATAGCTACGGAAGAGCTCGTTGGAGCCATAGCGGGG
>CAZRJU010000211.1:0-1335 GCA_964600455.1 uncultured Alistipes sp.
CAGTCAAATTTACCAATTCTTCTGCAAGTTTCTTTACATCTGCCATAGTTGTAATTTTTATTAAATTTTGTTTTTAAATTCTTAGATTAGTTGTTTCTTTCTTCGAGCGTCTTTACCAGACCTGCAATCTTCTGACCGGCATTACCCTGCAGAGCCGAGATAACGTTCTTGGCGGGCGACTGGAGCAGAGCAACGATGTCGGCGATGAGTTCCTCGCGACTCTTGATCGAGCAAAGCGTATCCAGTTGATTGTCGCCAACATAAACGCAACCCTCAACATAAGCAGCCTTCAGTACCGGCTTGTCGCAAGACTTGCGGAACTCCTTGATCAGCACCGCGGGAGCCTTGCCCGTGTTTGCAAACATTACCGAGGTCGAGCCCTCCAGTACACCTACCAAATCGCTCTCGGCCTTCTCTACCTTCTCAAGTGCCTTCTGGAAGAGGGTATTCTTCACAACGATAAGCTTGATATCGTTCTCGAAGCACTTGCGACGCAGCTTTGCAGTCTGCTCGGCATTCAAAGCCTCAATGTTGGTAACGTAGAAGTGAGGATAAGCATTGAGCTGCTCGGCAAGGTTGTTAATTACAACCAGTTTTTCTTCCTTAGTCATTCTTCAGTCCTCCTTCTTTACTTGTTATCAATCGATTTGGGATCAATCTGCAAACCGGGGCTCATCGTCGTGGAGAGATAGATGCTCTTCACATACGTACCCTTTGCAGCCGAAGGCTTGAGCTTGATAATCGTGCTCAACACCTCAACGGTGTTGCCGATAATCTGCTCGGGGGTAAAGGAGATCTTACCAACAGCCGTGTGTACGATACCGTACTTGTCGACCTTGAAGTCGATCTTACCGGCCTTAACCTCCTTAACGGCCTTGCCTACCTCCATCGTAACCGTACCGGTCTTGGGGTTAGGCATCAAACCACGGGGACCCAGAATACGACCCAGAGCACCAACCTTACCCATTACGTTGGGAGTGGTGATGATCACATCCACGTCGGTCCAACCGCCCTTGATCTTCTCAACATACTCGTCCAGACCTACAAAGTCCGCACCGGCAGCCTTAGCCTCCTCCTCCTTGTCGGGAGTACAGAGCACCAACACACGTACCGTCTTACCGGTACCGTGAGGCAGCGTTACCACGCCACGAACCATCTGGTTCGCCTTGCGGGGGTCTACGCCCAGACGTACGTCAACGTCAACCGAAGCATCGAATTTCGTAAAGGTAATTTCCTTCAGAAGAGCGGCAGCCTCCGAGAGCTTGTAGACCTTGTTAGGCTCTACCTTTGCGTAGGCAATCTTTTGATTTTTTGTCAACTTACTCATTCTTGTAG
>CAZRJU010000212.1:0-1320 GCA_964600455.1 uncultured Alistipes sp.
ACATCAACAACGTGATGTATGCTTACATCGACCGTAAGAAGAAGTTGCCCGTAACGACGCTGTTGCGTGCCATCGGTTTTGAGACCGACCAGCAGATTCTCGAGATCTTCGACCTGGCCGACGAGGTGAAGGTATCGAAGAGCTCGCTCAAGAAGGCTTTGGGTCGCAAGTTGGCTGCCCGTGTGCTCTCCTCCTACCTGGAGGACTTCGTGGATGAGGATACCGGTGAGGTATACTCGATCGAGCGTAACACGGTGATCATCGAGCGCGAGACCGTTCTCGAGGAGGAGCACATCGAGCGTATTATCGAGTCGGGAACCAAGTCGATTCTGCTCCACAAGGAGAATCCTTCGGGCATCGACTTCTCGATCATCTACAATACCCTGCAGAAGGATACCTGTAACTCCGAGAAGGAGGCCGTGGTTTACATCTACAGGCAGTTGCGCGCTTCCGAGCCGCCCGATGAGGCTACGGCTCGTGACGTGATCGAGAAACTCTTCTTCTCGGACAAGCGTTACGACCTGGGCGATGTGGGTCGCTACCGTATCAACAAGAAGTTGAATATGGAGATTGATCCCGCTATCCGCACCCTTACGCGTGAGGATATGATCGCCATCATCAAGTATCTGATCCAGCTGATCAACTCGAAGGCTGATGTGGACGATATCGACCACCTCTCGAACCGTCGTGTACGCACGGTGGGCGAGCAGCTCTCGAACCAGTTCTCGGTTGGTTTCGTGCGCATGGCACGTACGATCCGTGAGCGTATGAATGTGCGTGATAACGAGGTATTTACGCCCGTTGATTTGATCAATGCCAAGACCCTTTCGTCGGTGATCAACTCCTTCTTCGGCACCTCGCAGCTCTCGCAGTTCATGGATCAGATCAACCCCCTTTCGGAGGTTACGCACAAGCGTCGTTTGTCGGCCCTCGGCCCCGGTGGTCTTTCGCGTGATAGAGCCGGTTTCGAGGTGCGAGACGTACACTATACGCACTATGGCCGTCTCTGCCCGATCGAGTCGCCTGAGGGCCCGAACATCGGTCTGATCTCGTCGCTCTGCGTCTATGCCAAGATCTCCGATATGGGCTTTATCGAGACGCCCTATCGCTCGGTAGAGGACGGTAAGATTGATATGGATAACTCGCACATCCGCTACTACTCGGCCGAAGAGGAGGAGGGTATGGTGGTTGCGCAGTCCAATATGCCGATCGACGATGCCGGTAACTTCCTGCAGCCCGACCGTATCAAGGCGCGTCAGGGTGCCGACTTCCCCGTAGTAACGGATAAGGATGTGAACCTGATGGACGTAGCTCCCAACC
>CAZRJU010000213.1:0-1310 GCA_964600455.1 uncultured Alistipes sp.
ACGTCAAGTACTACCCGTCCGCGGTTTCCTTATTGAGCGTTGCAGTTAACCGCTTTTGACAACAAAATAGCACTTCTAACCATCGCCGATTTTTCGCCGAGATAAGGCTGCAACTGCGGCACATCCTTTAGCAAAGCCCGAACGGGATGTACGTCAAGTACTACCCGTCCGCGGTTTCCTTATTGAGCGTTGCAGTTAACCGCTTCTGACAACAAAATCGGGTTTCGGAGGGGGTGAACCGGGAGCTCTAAGAAGACCGGAAGCTTCGGGCAAGCCCGGAGGATTCTGGGCTGTTTCGGTCGGGGTGGCCCTTACAAAAGGAGCAGGGCAAGGCTCATAAGAGCAAAGCCGCAACCATAGCCAACTAAGATTTGGAGGCCGGTGTGGTGGCCCAAGTAGAGGCGGGCCGAGGCGAGAAGTCCGCTGCTGAGGATCGCCAGTATAAGGGGAAGCGTCATTTCGCCCACGCCGGCAATGCCCAAGATGGCGATTGCGGCCGTGGCGGCTCCCAAGCAGGTGAGATGGAGGCTTACCTTCCAACGCAGGGTTGTTATCAGAGCAAAGAGGCAACATCCCGTGGCCCCGATCATCATCTTATGGATCAGCAGGGTAGAGGGGATGCGGGCAAAGACCAGGGCACAGATCAGGTAGGAGATCGCCCCCACCAAGAGGGGGATGATGCGCTCGCGCCGCTCGGTGATGCGCAGGTTGTCAAGAAGGCCGAAGTGGCGCAGGATCAGGATGGAAATGCCGGGAACAATCCAACTGAAGAGCAGTACAACCCCCACTAAGTAGGCCTTGACACTCCACGGGTAGTAGCTATAGATACTACCCGAAAGGAAGAGCACAAGGAGCAGATAGAGCGGAATAAGGAAAGGGTGCAGGGCCATGGAGAGGCTTTGTGCAATCCTGCTTAAGTGCTCGTTTGCCGCCAGGGTAGGTTGGGTTGTGTCGCCGTTCATCTTTGAGATGGGTTAGATCTGTTTGCGCAGGCGGGCAACGGGGATGCCGAGCATCTCGCGGTATTTTGCCACCGTACGGCGGGCGATGCAATAGCCCTTTTCGTTGAGCATCGCCATCAGGGTCTCGTCAGTCAGGGGGTGACGCTTATCCTCTGAGTCGATGCAGCGTTGCAGGAGGGTCTTGATCTCATAGCTCGAGACCTGCTCCCCCGATTCGGTTTGCATCGCCTCCGAGAAGAGGCTCTTTAGGAGGATGATGACGAAGTGAGTCTGCACATATTTGCTGTTTACCACGCGCGAGATGGTCGATACATCTAGCCCCGTGCGGTCGGCAATATCCTTCAGAAT
>CAZRJU010000214.1:0-1260 GCA_964600455.1 uncultured Alistipes sp.
TCGTAGCGGCGAAGCGGGGCTCCAGCTGCTCGTAGGGAGGATACTCGGTCGTACCCTCGGCAGCGTGCCACTTCGACCAGTCCACCTTGGTACCATCGGCGGCCTCATAGCTCTCGACCATCTCCTGCGTGGGAGCAGCACCACCGGCCGTCGTGTACTCGTGGTACATACACATATAGCGATCCCAGTAGTGATTGGGGCCCGTTACTAAGTAGTTGAACTCCAAAATCGACTCCGAGTTGCCACCCTTGGTTGCGTTCTCATAGGTGTCGGCCAGCGAGTAACCCAGTTTGAGCACCTCCTCACCGGCAGCCTTGGCATCCTCCCAACGCTCGGCATAGACCATGGCGCGAGCCAACATGGCGTAGGCAGCACCCTTCGTTACGCGACCTGCGTTCTGGCTGTTCCAGCTTTCAGGAAGATTCTCGGCAGCGAACGTCAACTCATCGTAGATGTACTGCCAGGTCTCCTCCTTCGAGCTCAGCGGGGTGTTCTTCACCGTCTCAGCAAGCGTGTTGAAGATGATGATCTCACCACCGTGGCGCTTGGCTAACTGGAAGTAGAGGAAAGCACGGAAGAAACGAGCCTGAGCCTCGTAGAGGGTATTTACCTCGGCCGAGTAGTTCGAGTAGTTCTGCTGAGCGGCCAAGAACTCGTTAATGCGGCGAACGCGCGTGTAGGTGTTGGTCCAACAATCGAGCAAACTACCGGAGCTGGTCAGCTTCTCGGGATAGAATACCATGTGGTTGGCATCACCGGCACGGGAGCCCTCGGGTATACCGCCGTACTTGAAGGTGTCGGTCAGACCCTCAGTCAAGTTGCCATTGAACTGCTGACTACCAAACTGACCGTAAACCGAGATATACTCGTAGAAATTGTTGATATAGAGGTCGGTAGCCTCCTGCGACTCCCATGCCGACTTGTCCGACACACGATCCGTGGGAGTGAGCTCCAACCAGTCGTTACAACTCACCAATCCGAGAGCCATGAACGACAGGAGCAATGTTAAAATTCTTGTTTTCATAATTTTCATCGTTTTCGGATTAGAGCGTAATATTCAAACCAACCGACATCACGCGCTGCTGCGGGTAGTAACCGTTGCTTACACTCGGAATCTCGGGGTCGATATTGTACTTGCTTACATGGCTCAAAGTCCAGAGGTTCGAGCCCTCTACATAGATACGCAACTTCTTGATACCGGCCTTGCGCGTGATCTTCTCAGGCAGCGTGTAACCGAGCTGCAGGGTCTTCAGACGCAGG
>CAZRJU010000215.1:0-1247 GCA_964600455.1 uncultured Alistipes sp.
GTGCCATGGATGTCCTCTTCCCCAAAATCGGCGAGATTATCGGCGGTTCGGAGCGCGAGAACGACTATGGCAAACTTTGTGCACGAGTACGCGAGCTCGGCATGAACGAGAAGGATGTCTGGTGGTATCTGGACACCCGCAAATGGGGCTCGGCTCCCCACTCGGGCTTCGGTTTGGGCTTTGATCGCCTGCTGATGTTCGTAACGGGTCTGAGCAACATCCGCGACGTGCAGCCCTTCCCGCGCACGCCCAAGAACGCCGAATTCTAACCCCGACAGAGGCTTTAATGCCCCAAGCCCAATAGAAACGCCTCCTGAACAATAAACCGGTTTCGGGAGGCGTTTTTTCGATAAGGAAGCGACCTCTTGCATGTTTAACCTTATGAAATTGGCAGTGTAAAGTATGGCGATCAACCAACGACAGACGCTCTCGATGCAGCAGAAACTCTCTCCGCAACAGATCCAGATGATCAAGTTGCTGGAGCTCCCCACCGTGCAGCTCGAGCAACGTATCAAGCAGGAGATCGAGGAGAATATCGTATTGGAGGAGGAGCGGCAGAGCGAGGAGCAGGAGGAGCCGCAGCAGATCTCCATGGAGGAGTACCTCAAAGAGGATGATACCCCCTCCTACAAGAGTCGTATCAACAACTTCTCGCGCGATGACAAGGAGCGCCCCGTCTACCTGAGCGGCGGTCGCTCGTTGCAGGAGTACCTTGTCGAACAGTTGGGGTTCCGCAACCTTTCGGAGCGAGAGATGCGCCTGGCCACCTACTTAGTCGGCTCGATCGACGAGGATGGCTACCTGCGCCGTGAGTTGATCTCGATTGCCGATGATGTGGCCTTCACGCTCGGCATCGAGTGCTCGGAGGAGGAGCTCGAGCGGCTGCTTGCGATCATTCATGAATTGGAGCCTACGGGCGTAGGGTCACGCGATCTGCGTGAATGTCTGCTTCTCCAGATCGAACAACTACCCATGACCACTCCGGCCCGCCGCACAGCCCGCAAGATCCTCACGCAGCACTTCGAGGAGTTCGTCAAGAAACACTACGAAAAGCTGATGAGCCGTCTGCAACTCGACGAGGAGGCCTTCCGCGAGGCGCTGGCCGAGATTCGCCACCTCTCGCCCAAGCCCGGCAACCTCTATTCCGAGGGGGGCAGCGAGGCAACCCCCTATATCATTCCCGATTTTATTCTCGACTACCACGACGGCGGCTTCGATCTCTCGCTCAACTCGTCGGGAGTTCCCGA
>CAZRJU010000216.1:0-1239 GCA_964600455.1 uncultured Alistipes sp.
GTCTGGTATGCGGTTGGGAGGTCAGCTCCTCGCTCGAGCAGCCCGAGAACAACCGGTTGGCCATCGAGTGGTTTGCCGAGCGCTACCTGAAGACCCTCAAGGAGGTGGAGGAGGACTTTGCCGCCTACCGCATCTCGGAGGCCTTCAAGGCGATCTACAAGCTCTTCTGGGACGACTTCTCGGGGTGGTATCTCGAGATGATGAAGCCCGCCTATCAGTCACCCATCGACGAGGATTCGTTGGAGGCCACAAAGCACTACTTCGACCTTCTGCTGCGCATGCTGCACCCCTTCATGCCCTTCATCACCGAGGAGATCTGGCAGGATCTGGAACCGCGTCAGGAGGGCGAGTCGATCATGTATGCCCCGATGCCGCAAGTGGACGAGGCCGACGAGAAACTTCTGGCTCGTTTCGAGCTGACGCAAGAGGCGATCTCGGCCCTGCGTAACATCCGCAAGCAGAAGAACCTGCCCCAGAAAGAGGAGCTCACCCTCCAACTGATCGAGGATGAGAACTACCCGGCCGAGTTTGAGCCCGTATTGATCAAGATGGGTAACTTAAAGGAGATTGTGCGCGTCGAGGAGAAGAACCCCGCCGCAGCTGCCTTTATGGTCAAGACCACGCAGTACTTTGTTCCCTTAGAGGGCAAGATCGACGTGGAGGCCGAGCTCAAGAAACTCAGCGATGAGTTAAGCTACTTAGAGGGCTTCTTGTCCAGCGTAATGAAGAAACTCTCGAACGAGCGCTTTGTAAGCTCTGCCCCCGAGAAGGTGGTGGCCAACGAGCGAGCCAAGCAGGCCGATGCCGAGGCGAAGATTGCCGCTCTGAAGGAGCGCATTGCAGCCCTGAAGTAGGCCTACCCCACCCTGACAACAGCGGCGGGCAACCCTAAAAGGTTGCCCGCCGCTGCTTTCTGGGGTCTGAATCGCACTATCCGTCGTAACCGACATCCTCTTTGAGGGCTGCGCCATTGGAGGCTGCCGCCACGGCCAACTCGTCGCAACGGTTGTTCTCCACCGTCTCGGCATGGCCCTTCACCCACACAAAGCGTACTCGATGGCGGTTATAGGCCCTTAAGAATCGCATCCAGAGATCGGGATTCTTCTTTCCCTGAAAGTTCTTCTTGAGCCAGCCCCACACCCAGCGCTTCTCCACGGCATCGACCACATACTTCGAATCGGAGTAGAGCGTAACCTCCGAGCCCTCGAACTTGAGGGCCTCGAGCGCTACGCAGACAGC
>CAZRJU010000217.1:0-1217 GCA_964600455.1 uncultured Alistipes sp.
AGCGTATCCAGCGTGAGGATATCTTCACCTCGGTACATGTTGACGAGTATATCATGGAGGTGCGCGATACGAAGCGCGGTGTGGAGGAGTTGACCTCCGACATCCCCAACGTGAGCGAGGATGCCACCAAGGATCTCGACGAGAACGGTATCATCCGTATCGGTGCCAATGTGAAGCCCGGTGATATCCTGATCGGTAAGATCACCCCGAAGGGTGAGAGCGATCCTTCGCCCGAGGAGAAGCTTCTGCGTGCCATCTTCGGCGATAAGGCCGGTGATGTGAAGGATGCTTCGCTCAAGGCACAGCCCTCGTTGCACGGTGTGGTGATCGACACGAAGCTTTACAGCCGTGCCGGTAAGGAGTCGAAGAAGTCGAAGTCGGCCGAGAAGATGGCCATGGAGAAGATCGACGAGAAGTTTGCCGGACAGATTGCCGACCTGACCAAGTTGCTCGTATCGAAGCTCAAGCAGCTGCTCGACGGTAAGACCACGGTGGGTATCAGCGACTACTTTGGTGTGGAACTCTATGCTGCCGGCACGAAGTTTACGACGGCCCTCTTGGAGGAGACCGCCATGAAGTCGATCGACGAGAAGACGGGTGTTCCTACCGGTTACCTCAATCTGGGTGCCTGCAAGTGGACGGGTGATGCCGCCACGGATCAGCTCATCGAGAAGACGATCAACAACTATACGATCGAGTGGAAGAAACTGGATGCTGCCATCAAGCGCGAGAAGTATAACCTTACGAATGGTGATGACATCCCGACCAACGGCGTGATCCAGATGGCCAAGGTCTACATCGCCAAGAAGCGTAAGCTGAAGGTGGGTGATAAGATGGCCGGTCGTCACGGTAACAAGGGTATTGTGGCCAAGATCGTGCGCGATGAGGATATGCCCTTCCTGGAGGATGGTACGATTGTCGACATCTGCCTCAACCCGCTGGGTGTGCCTTCGCGTATGAACCTCGGTCAGATCTACGAGACCGTACTCGGATGGGCCGGTCGTGAGCTCGGCCTGAAGTTCGCAACGCCGATCTTCGACGGTGCCTCGCTCGAGCAGATCAACGACTACACGGCACAGGCCGGTATTCCTCGTAGTGGCCGTACCTATCTCTACGATGGTGGCACGGGCGAGAAGTTCGACCAGCCGGCTACGGTGGGTGTGATCTACATGCTGAAGCTCGGTCACATGATCGACGATAAGATGCATGCCCGTTCG
>CAZRJU010000218.1:0-1209 GCA_964600455.1 uncultured Alistipes sp.
ATCTGCTCCTCGAGGGGGATACCCAACTTGTCGAAGGTGCGCTTGAGTTCGGGGTCTACCTCGTCCATCGAGTTGAGCTGCTTCTTGGGCTTGGGGGCAGCGTAGTAGATAATGTCCTGAAAATCAATGGGCGGTATGCGAAGGTGGGCCCACTCGGGCAGCGGCATCGTCTGCCAGTGGCGGAAGGCCTTCAGGCGGCGTTCGAGCATCCATTCGGGCTCTCCCTTCTTCTCCGAGATGAGCCGAATCACCTCCTCGGAGAGCCCCTTGGGGATGGTTTCGGTCTCGATGTCGGTGACGAAGCCGTGTTTGTATTCGCCCCGCTCCAGTTCGTGCAGTATATCTTTCTCTGTGGTTGACATTTTTCGTCGTCAGTTAATCATGCAAAGATACGAAATCTTCCGTGCAATTCCCAATATTGGGGCTGAAATCGCAAGGTTTTTGCCAAAAAAGAGAGAGGCTGATTTTGATCAACCTCTCCCGTGCTTATAAAAGGAGTTGATAGAGCGCCTCGTCGCGCCATCCTGAAGCGCTCCAATTCCACTCGGGTTTTATGCCGACAAGCTGAAAGCCGGCTCCTTGAAAGAGGGCTTCGCTGGCTTGGTTGCCGCACTCGATATTACACCACAACAGCCGAAGGTTGAGTGTATTGCGCGCATACTCCTTGATCAGTTCGAGCGCTTCGCGGCCATAGCCCTTTTGGCGATCCGACTTTTGATGGATCAGCACTCCTACGCCCGCCCGGCGGTGCAAAGCCTCCACCTCAAAGAGGTCGATCGTGCCGATGGCCCGACGTGAAGCGATCTCCTCGATGATGAGCCGCTGTTGACGGCTTTGGAAGACGTCGAGCTGCTGTGCCTCCACAAAACGCTCGAGTGTGTGGTGAGAAAAAGGGGCCAGGGTGCCGCTTACGGGCCACACCTCAGGATCGTTCTCCCACCCATACATCGCCTCCACATCGCGGGGCTCGACAGCCCGCAGTCGGCACTTCTTGCCCTCGATCCCCAACATCTTACAAGCCGATCACCTTGTTGCGGATCAACATAGCCGAACCCCAGGCACTGGCCGATTCGGTCATCTTCGAGAGGCGGAATTTCGTATCCTTGTAGACCAGGTTGAGCGAGTATTTGTTGGTGGCCGACTTCAGCGGCAGCATGATGTAGTCGCCTGCTGCGGCGAGGTTGCCTCCCACAATCACCGTCTCGGGAT
>CAZRJU010000219.1:0-1194 GCA_964600455.1 uncultured Alistipes sp.
GCAGGTAGCCGAAGGACTCCTCACCGCCACCGATATACTTGGTCTTGCCCTCGTTATCGCGGATGATACGGGCGATATACTTAAAGCCCGTGAGGCAGTCGTAGCACTTCACGCCAAAGTGATCGGCCACGGCATTGGCCATCTGCGAGGTAACGATCGTCTTAACGACATACTGCTTGCCGTCGAGCTTACCCAACTCAGCCCAACGCGTAAGCTGGTAGCTCATCAGAAGCACCAGGGTCTGGTTACCATTCAGGAGGACATACTCGCCCTTCTGATTGCGCAGGGCAACACCGATACGGTCGCTGTCGGGGTCGGTAGCCAGTACCAGATCGGCACCACGCTCGGCTGCCAGGTCGATGGCCATCGACATCGTCTTACGCTCCTCGGGATTGGGCGACTCCACGGTCGGGAAGTTACCATCCACCACCGACTGTGCCTCCACAAGTTCCACATTCTTAAAGCCGAAGTTTTTGAGCGATGCCGGCACCAACTTCACACCCGAACCGTGGATCGGCGTGTAGATGATCTTCATATCGGCATTGTTCTTTACGCACTCGGGCGAGAGGGAGATCTCACGCTGGATCGTATCGAGGTAGCGCTTATCGAACTCCTCACCCAGGATGGTGATGTTCTCGGGGTTCATACCCGTCAGCACCTGACCCACCTCGGTAATCTTGCCCACCTCCTCGATGATGTTCTTATCGTGGGGAGCCGTTACCTGCGAACCGTCGGTCCAGTAGGCCTTGTAGCCGTTATACTCCTTGGGGTTGTGCGAAGCCGTCACGACAACACCCGAGTGGCACTTGAGTTCACGAATCGCAAAGCTGAGCTCAGGAGTGGGGCGGAGGGCATCGAAGAGGAATACCTCAAAGCCGTTCGAGGCGAAGATGTCGGCCACATGCTCCGAGAAGAGACGCGAGTTATTGCGGCTGTCGTGACCGATGGCCACGCGGATCTTCTCCCCGGCAAAGTTCTTCTTCAGGTAGTTGGCCAAACCCTGCGTGGCAGCCCCCACCGTGTAGATGTTCATGCGGTTCGAGCCCACACCCATAATACCGCGCAAACCACCCGTACCAAACTCCAAATCCTTATAGAAACTCTCCACGAGTTCCTTCATGTCGTTCTCCATGAGCCACTTGACCTGCTTTTTTGTCTCGGCATCATAGGCACCATCAAGCCAAAGTTGCGCTT
>CAZRJU010000220.1:0-1189 GCA_964600455.1 uncultured Alistipes sp.
TCTGCAGGGTGATGGCCGAGATCTCCTGCGGGGTGTACTGGCGACCATCAATATCCACACGCGGGGTGTTGTTGTCGCCACGCACGATGCTGTAGGGAGCACGTGCAATGTCATTGCTCACGTTGTCATAACGCTCACCCATGAAGCGCTTGATCGAGAATACGGTGCGCTTGGGGTTGGTGATCGCCTGACGCTTGGCGGGATCGCCCACCTTACGCTCACCGCCTTCGGTGAATGCTACCACCGAGGGGGTGGTGCGATGACCCTCCGAGTTGGGGATAACAACGGGCTCCGAGCCCTCCATAACGGCTACGCACGAGTTGGTCGTACCCAAGTCAATACCAATAATCTTTCCCATAGTTGTAATTGTGTTTTTTATTTATTTGTTTTTGTTTTCCGTTCCGAGCGCCCATTCTCGGTGCGCTACGCCCCACAAATGATCAAAGGGTGTACCAAACCCGCCCTCATGCCAAAAAGCGGCAAAAATTCGGCAACAAACTGCCAAAGTGCCCCGAGGAGCAGGTTAAGCACTGCCATTTTGGCAGAAAAAAGCGAATTTTCCCCCTCCCAATTTTTTTTGATTACCTCCGGGCCTCCCATCATTCCCATTCTCGCGCCCCACGGCACAACCCCATTTTTTGATTTTAAGCGAGAAGATTTCGCGCCGACATGAAATTGGGGCGGAAGGTTCCGCTTACAAATCGAAAAATCATTTTTTGCATTTTAGAGGAGCAAATTTCTCTCTTAAACGTAGCACGGGCCGGATGGGTAGTACTGAAGTACGTCCCATTTGGCCCGCGCAAGAGCAAGGTGAAATTTGCCCTATAAAATCAGAAAATCACTTTAAGGGAGAATCCGGCTCCTTCGCCATCACCCAGTAAAAGAGCTTATCCACAAGACCGGGAGCAAACTTCTTGAGGAAATGGGTGGCACGCCCCTCCGACTCCATCAGGCAGAGGCGCTTACGGCGGCCGGTAGCTTGGGCTACGATCTTGGCAACCTGAGCGGAGGTCATCATCTTTCCCTCGTTGCGGGGGGTAGCTCCCTGCTGCGATCCGTCGGCCGTGAGGGCCGAGAAGCGCACATTGGAGGCAGTAAAACCGGGACAGGCGATCATGACATGAAGCCCCTTCTTGAGGTTCTCGATACGCAAGGTCTCGAGGAATCCGGTCATGGCATACTTCGAGGC
>CAZRJU010000221.1:0-1176 GCA_964600455.1 uncultured Alistipes sp.
GCTTGGGTACGAAATTCAACTCCGATCCGCTCATCATCGGCACCTCGGGCCGCTATGAGTTCCGCAACAAGGGACTCGACCTCTTCTTCGAGTCGCTCAAGGAGCTCGCCTCGTCCGACAAGCTCAACCGCGAGATTCTGGCCTATGTAACCGTACCCGCCGCCAACAACGGCGCCCGTACCGATCTTCAGGCCTACCTGCAGGATCCGAAGAAGAACGCCATTGATCCGGCCCAGTACAAGCACTCGACCCACTACCTCTCGAACCAGACCTGGGATCAGGTGTCGCTCGCTATCGACAACAGCATCCTCGCTTCGTCGGATTCGAAGGTGAAGGTAATCTTCGTGCCTACCTACCTGAACCAGAACGACGGCATCTTCAACAAGAGCTACTACGAGTTGCTGGTGGGTATGGATGTTACGGTATACCCCTCCTACTACGAGCCGTGGGGCTACACCCCGCTGGAGTCGGTGGCCTTCTCGGTACCGACCATCACCACCACGTTGGCCGGTTTCGGTCTGTGGGTGAACTCGCTCAAGGAGCACGCCGGTGTGGAGGTGATCCGCCGCGACGACTACAACGACAAGGAGGCTGTGGCCAACATCTCCGATGCCCTGTTGCGTTTCACGCAGCTCTCGGCCGATGAGGTGAAGAAGGCCCGCAAGTCGGCAGCCGCCATCGCCAAGACGGCCCTCTGGGAGAACCTCTTTGCCTCCTACGAGCAGGCCTATACCGAGGCTATCGAGCACTCGATCGCCCGCACCAACCGCGCCATCTTGGATGAGGGTGGTGCCCAGAACGAGCAGATCAACTTCGTGCGTCAGCAGCTGATCTCGGAGCGTCCCCAGTGGAACCGCCTGATGGTCGAGAAGTCGCTCCCGAGCCGTCTGCGCCCCTTGGAGGAGCTCTCGAAGAACCTCTGGTGGAGCTGGACGCAGGGTGCCCGCGACCTCTTCGAGTATATCGACAACGACCTCTGGATCAAGGTGGATCGCAACCCGATCGCCCTGTTGGATCGCCTCTCGATGGAGCGTTTGAACGCCTTAGAGAACGATGCGCACTTCCTCTCGATGCTCGACACGGTCTATGCCCAGTTCACCGAGTACATGAACGAGAAGCCTGAGGCTACGATCCCCTCGATTGCCTACTTCTCGATGGAGTACGGTCTGCACTCGT
>CAZRJU010000222.1:0-1111 GCA_964600455.1 uncultured Alistipes sp.
GCGGGTTGTCGCCCTTCCAATACTTCTTGGCCTGCTTCTCCTCGTAGGTGGTGGGGGCCACGAAGAAGAAGGAGGTGAGATCCCACAAATCACCCACCAGCGTAGCACGCTCCTTCATGATCGAGGCGGCCTTGCCGGCTACGGCATCGCTCACCTCCACGCCGTGTTCCTGCAGGATGGGCCGATAGATTGGCGTGAGCTCCTCGGCTGTCATGCGGTGCAGGTATTGGGCGTTGAACCACTTGGCTTTGTCGGGTTGGAAACGGGCACCCGATTTCGAGACGCGATCGAGCGAGAAGTTTTCGATAAGCTCCTGCATCGTGAAGAGCTCCTGCTCGGTGCCGGGATTCCAGCCCAACAGTGCCAACATATTGATAAAGGCCTCGGGCAGATAGCCGTCCTCGCGGTAGCCGTGGGCCGTCTCACCCGTTGCGGGCGATTTCCAGAAGAGCGGGAATACGGGGAATCCCATCTTGTCGCCGTCGCGCTTCGAGAGTTTGCCACCCCCCGTAGGTTTCAGCAGGAGGGGCAGGTGGGCGAACTCGGGCTGCTCGTCGCTCCAGCCAAAGGCGCGGTAGAGCAGGTAGTGCAGCGGCAGAGAGGGTAACCACTCCTCGCCACGAATCACATGCGAGATCTCCATCAGGCGGTCATCCACGATATTGGCTAAGTGGTAGGTGGGGAGCTGATCAGCCGACTTGTAGAGCACCTTATCATCCAGGGTCGAGGTGTTGACCTCTACATCGCCACGGATCAAATCGTGCATCTTAACCACCTCGTTCTCCGGCATCTTGAAACGGATCACCCACTGGTCGCCTCGTGCAATGCGCTCCTCGACCTCCTCCTTTGAGAGGCGGAGCGAGGTGGCCAACCGGGTGCGTACTTCATGGTTGTAGGCAAAGGTCTTTCCCTCGGCCTCATAGCTCTTGCGGAGCGCGTCGAGCTCCTCGGCCGTATCGAAGGCGTAGTAGGCCCAATCGGCCTCCACAAGCTGCGTGGCATACTTCAGGTAGATCTCACGGCGCTCACTCTGGCGATAGGGAGCATGGGGGCCGCCCACACCTACACCCTCGTCGATCTCGATGCCGCACCAACGGAGCGACTCCATGAT
>CAZRJU010000223.1:0-1097 GCA_964600455.1 uncultured Alistipes sp.
CTCAAACACCAATGTCAGCAATGACGTGCCGGTTCGACCCCGGCTCCGGGTACTGCAAAAGAGAAGTTCAAGAAAGGACTTCTCTTTTTTTGTACCCCGAGCCGGAATCGCTCAGTCGGTGGCGGTGTGGCTGTGGCTTCTCGGGCGACATTGTTGCTCCCGCAACAACTTTGTCTTTGGCAGATGTCGCGCTTTGAAAATTTCTTTTCCGCCCACTCTCACCAAAAAGTGCAGATCGTTAAAACTCCCGGGCACCCGGCCATAAAAAATTACCCCCGCCGACTTGTCGCGGCGGGGGTAAAGAGTTTAATGGGAAAGGCCATGCGGCCATTGGTTACGATTAGTGAACCAGGGTACCATCAATATAGATATCGAAGTTGTCGGTCAGCGTACCCGAACCGTCATTCTTAAGCTCGTTCCACATACCGCCATTGATATCGGCAAAGCCGGTAGCCGTACAACCCGAGATATGTACCTCACCCGAAACGCCATACTCGGTGTGCATCTGGATAGCAGCCTTGTCGGTCGTCGAATCGCTCGAGGTAAAGGTGCAAGTATCCGTGTGAAGCTCATAACCCGAAACAGCGGACTCGTTGTAGATTACAATAGCCTTACCCTTCGTGTCAAAGGTCGAGTGGTCTACATAAACCTGCGAATCAGGCTTACCATAGTAGTAGATGGCATAACCATCGAAGCCGCTCTTGGTATCCAGCGTAAAGTCACAATAGGAGATCTTGGCTTCGTAGGTATTCAAACGAACACGACCGTTCGAGAAGCAGTTGGTCAAGGTGAAGAGCTTTGCATGGTGGATGAAGGCAAACTGGCCCTCGGTGTAGGTCAAACCAGCGGGAACCGAGAAGGTCAGGTTCTCCAAAGCGAGTTCTACTTCCGAGATGTAGATACTCTTCGAGAGCTTCATCACCACACCGGCCTTGTCCATACCCTTGATGGTAGCCTTCTTGGCGGGGAAGGTCAAACCGCTGAGTTCATACTCACCCGAAGCAAGCGTAACCTCCGTAGCTCCTGCGGCAAGAGCAGCCTTCAGGGCATCCTGGCCGGAGATAATCTCAGAGCCATTCAGATAGACCTTGATGGCG
>CAZRJU010000224.1:0-1035 GCA_964600455.1 uncultured Alistipes sp.
ACATCCTCCTCCTTAACCGTGATGTTGAAGGTGAAGATCTTGCTGCGCTCCAGCTCGAAGGCCGAAGGTACAACCTTCACAACCTCCACGGCCTCCTCGTTCCAGAGGTCGGTCAGGTGGAGCGTGATGGTCAGATCGCCGGCGGCAAAAGCCGTGGCGGGAACCAGTGCATAGGTAGCCACTGCGGCATCGGGTACCAGTGCGGCATTCTCGGCCAAGGTTACCTCTACGCTCTTCTCACCCGTTACGACCGTCAGCTTGTTGTCCTCCAACGATACCTCGGCATCACCCGAGAGCAGGTTCTCTTTCGATACAAAGCTGATGGCACCCAGCTCATACTTCGAGGGAAGCTCCGCCTTCACGTTCACGCGGATCAGACCGATCGTGTTCTTGAACGAGAAGTCGCGCGTGGTCGATACACCCAACATCGGGGCACCGTTCAGCACGGGCTGACCTACCGTGTAGTTCTGGTCGCCCTCGAGGGTCAGACCCGTAACCTTCTGGTTGGTCTCGTCCACTACTACGCTCTCCGACCAGGGATAAACCGCATAGTTCTGCGTCAGGGCAGCGTGCGTACCCGTGTAGCCGGCATAACCAAAGGTGGCCGTCGTCTCACCGGCACCCTCCTTGAGCACATACTTCAGGTTCATCGTGCTCTTGTTGAAGAACGAGATAGCGTCGCCCTCCGACCAGAGAACCTGGTTCTCGGCACCGAGCAACGTACGCGTCTCCTCCGAAATGGTTGCCGTGATCTCCTCATTGGAGAACTCGGGCACGTAGGCATCAGCCTCCGGCGCCTCCGAACAACCTGCAAACGCCCCCAACAGAAGCGCCGCAAACGAAATCTTGAAAAGATTTTTCATCGTAAAGTTTTGTTAAAGCGAATATTAAGTGAATTTTATCTGATTTGGTCGTTAAGTCATGGGCATACAAAAGGCCCATCCCTGCTTTTGGCAGGATGGGTGTCGTGGTTATCACCTTGTTGTAGGATCTTTAGCGTGTTGAGGCAAAAATCCCCCCCCCGAATTTTTGCAA
>CAZRJU010000225.1:0-1021 GCA_964600455.1 uncultured Alistipes sp.
AGCGTGCGATAACGAAGAAGAAAGAGGACTAATGGTCTGGGATTTTGTGAATTATGCCGTGGAGTTTGCCGTGGAGTTTGCTAAGACAGGCGAGGATCTGCTCGACCCCGCTACCGAGGGGAATATTTTGGAGCAGGAGATCAAAGTAATCTACAACGGAACGGAGTACCCGAGATGGACTAAAGCGGGTTTAGGGGCTTGGTTTATAGAGGATATTACCTCTACCCGTTATAATATGCCCAAGCCTTTTGCCCTACGTTGGGGCTGGAGCAACAGTGCCTATTCCTACTTAGTGGCCTTCGGTGAATTTGATCCAACTCAAGGTTTTCATCAGGAATCCTTTATTATTGATTGGGGTGATGGTACGCAAAATGAGATTGTACTCGACTGCTACATCACATGGAAAGGGAACGATCCGACGGTGCATACCGCTCTATGGGTGGATGGCACCCAAAGCAAGAGTTGGCCGATTGTAATCAAGAAATAACAGTCATGAAAAACCGACTCAAACTTTTGCTTTTGGCCGCGGCAGCCGTGGCGGGAGCAGCGTGCGATAACGAAGGGGAGGTGCTACAAACTCCTGAATTGATCTTTAGTAGCTATTTTAATGACCTTATTAGCGAAAGTGAAACAGAGGGGCTAAATCCTGAGGAGTTTGCCTCGATTCTTAGTGGAAAGCGATGGCATGATGCTGCTCGTGTAGACTATGATGTTGATTGGAGTAACCCCGAGGTGATCTTCGCAACGATCAATGGAAAGGTGGTCGTACCGATTGCGCCCGGGCTTGGCATCTCCTACGAATTTAATCCCGATGGGACAGGACGCTATTATATCAATGCTGTTCCGGAAGACAATACCCTGACTTGGTCGTGGGATCCCTCCACAATGACCCTTGATATAGATCATGCTACTATTGGTCGTAGCACGATGCATATTCAGGTCTTCACCAAAGATTGTTTTGTGGGATATGAAACGATTACCTACATAGATTCCAAAACCGGCGAGCAGCGACCCTGTATCC
>CAZRJU010000226.1:0-1005 GCA_964600455.1 uncultured Alistipes sp.
CCCATCGTATGGCGAGGGCATCGCAAAAGCATTGGGGCTCTCCCTGCAGGAGGCCCTCATGGCACCCGACCCCGCGCGCCCGACATGGGATCCGCGCTAAAATACAACAAAGCCCCCGGCAAGAATGAGCCTGTCTAACAAGTTTCAGACAGACTCATTTTTGTATCAGAAGTTGTATAACAAACGGTATTTCAAGGCTTGCGAAGCCCGAAAAAGCCTAAGTTTACTTAAGCGTAAATGAGCATTTAAGGGCGAACTTAACGCAGAAATCACCTGGTTAGAGGACTTCATTCTTGATCTGCCAACCAATGAGCGACCGGGCAGTTGGCCTCCCTAAAAAGGGAGAAGCAACGATCTGCGATAACGGCACCTCGTTAATCCCATAGGATTATCTCCGTCAGTTTCTCCGAAAAATCAGCGGCCTGCGGGTCGTAACGCTTATGACAGCAAGGACACCAAAACGGAGCCTGCTCGTCCGCAACCTCTCCACACCCCACGCACGAGATGATAAGCCCAATTCCCGCCTGGTGCTCAAACTCCACACCGCATCTTTCGCATTTCAATTTATAAAGCACTCCCATAGTCGAACGT
This sequence comes from uncultured Alistipes sp., assembly GCA_964600455.1. GTDB lineage: Bacteria > Bacteroidota > Bacteroidia > Bacteroidales > Rikenellaceae > Alistipes. The sequence goes on from CAZRJU010000226.1 coordinate 592, forward strand.
ATTAAGTCCATAAATTCAACAAAAATCCCGGCAACACGATTGCATGTTGCCGGGACAAAGGTACCGCGCGATTTTGTCAACTTCTGACAATAACGATTATTTGATCAAATTATTTTTGCCACACGTGCTCTCCTCTATCGCCCCTACCCCTCCTTAAATTCACCCACAAGCCCAATACTCTACCGAGTCCCTTGAACCGGACTATGGAGATATATTCACTTAAATCACTCTATCCAATATTATCAACACCTTATTGGGATAATAACCTTGAAGAACTATTTGTTGTTCCGATTTCTCTACAATATGCCAGGTGCCATTCAAGAGTGTATAGCTGCCGCTATCGATAACAATAATTTTTCTATCCACCTCATAGGTAAATCGTCGCACGGTATTCATATCCGGCTCGCTGTATTT
>CAZRJU010000227.1:0-1005 GCA_964600455.1 uncultured Alistipes sp.
CCGCTTGTTATACAACTTCTGATACAAAAAAGAGCCTGTCTAAAACTTGTTAGACAGGCTCATTGTGAACTTCAGAGCGGGATTACCACCCCAAAGCGGGCTTCACGAAGCCGAAGAGGAGCCAAGCCACTAAGAAGGTAGCCACGATGTTGAAGCACTGGGCCGTAAGGAAGGCATAGAGCGTCGAACGGTTCTCATTCGAAACGATCTCCTTGAGGCGCGTGTCCAGACCGATGCAGACGAAGGCGAGCGAGAAGAAGAGCGTCGAGAGGGTCTTGGCCAACGAGGTCTCGATGAGCTTGCCCTTGGCATTGAGCGTCAGCATATCGCCCTCCTTAAGCAGGGAGAATACGAGCGAAGCCACCACAAAGGCGAGGATGAACTTCGGGAACTTATCCCATACGATACGCAACGAGGGAGCCTGCTTTTGGCCACCCTCTCCCTTGGTCGAGAGGTAGAGAGCGATGAAGAAGGCCACTACGCCGATCAGTACGTTCTGCGTAGCCTTGATGATGATGGCGGTGCTGTTGGCCAGCTCACCGGCCATCTCCGACGAGGCGGCCACACCGCTCGTCGTGTCGATTGTACCACCAATCCAGGCACCGGCAATCTGCTGCTGTACCTCGGGGTTGCTCGAGAGCAGCGGTACAATCATATTGGCTAACCAGGGCATCAGGTAGATCATCGGAACCACCACGATAAGAACCACCGATACGATGTAGGAGAGGCTCTTCTTGTCGGTGCCGGCAACACCGGCAGCCGTGATACAGGCCGAAACGCCGCAGATCGTAACACCGCTCGAAAGGGTCATGGCCGTAGCACGCTCCACCTTAAAGAGCTTGCGCGAGATGATGTAGGCAAAGAACCATACGATCGTTACGATGATGCAGGCCTGCACCAGACCGGCAGCACCCGACTTCAGTACGTCGCTGATCATGATCGTAGCACCGAGGCATACCACACCGATCTTGATGTAGAACTCGCTCTGGATGGCGGGCTTCAGCC